>JACPDT010000135.1 GCA_016183865.1 Armatimonadota bacterium
CGTTATTTTTTAACAAAGCCGACCTTACGGCAATATTCTTTTGGCCATTACTTAAGGGTTGTGGCCAGTTAGATGCATGCAGGGCTGACGTAATTTATAAAAACAAATTAGTTGAAGTAAAGGCTGGAGACAGACATTTCAGAATAACCGATTTAAGACAGATAATTACTTATCTTGCCCTTAACTTTTGTTCGAAGCAGTTTCAGCTCGCAAATATAGCATTAGTTAATCCTAGAACAGGCAAAGCCTTTGAGTGCAGTATTGATACTTTGGTCGAGGCTTGTTCGGGAAGAAAGCCCGTCGATGTTTTTTCGGATATTGTCGATTTTGTATCAACCGAAGTAGTGTCCAGATAACGATTTTGCAACTCAGAGCAAATCAGTAGCGTTTCCGGCTCGGCGTTGCAAAACAAAAGGCATTGCTAACAAAACAATCCAGCGGATGGTTACCCGCGGCAAAAGCAGCCGCGTGTAACCACCGCTGATTTATGGCGCTCGTCCGGACGCCCTGCGTCCGGACGAGCGGGGCTGCGGCTATCGCAGCCCCGTTGGAAAGCAAAACCTGTTGCCGATCAAGATCGTTGCAGGAGAACTCTGAATGAAAATTGCTTTTGTTGAGATTCAGAACTTCAGGAAGCTGAGGGCATGCCGCGTCGAAATCGCGGGGCAGGAGACGATCTTTGTCGGCGCGAACAACAGCGGAAAAACAACCGCTATGGACGCGCTGATTCTCTTTCTAAAGCAGAGTCGCCGCAAGGCTTTTGCGACCACAGATTTCACTCTTTCGAACTGGTCATCTATTAATCAACTCGGGGAGCAGTGGGCAGAGATTAACGAAGGTGAAGAACTAGACATCACTCTCGAGTCTTGGTTGCCTCTCCTGCCTGCTCTCGATATCTGGCTCAAGATTGATGAAGGGGATATTCACCGTGTCGCCCATCTTCTTCCGACGCTGGATTGGACGCCGAAGGAACTACTGGGCGTGAGGCTTGTGTTGGCGCCGAGAAATATGGAGCAGCTCTACAAAGATTTCCGGCATGCCTCCGAATCGGCTCGCAACGCCGAGTCGGCTTCTTCGACAGCGGGTTCGTCTCTTTCCCTTTGGCCACACTTGATGAGGGATTTCCTGGACAGACATCTTCACAAATACTTTGAAGTGAAGTCGTACATCTTGGATCCCGCACAATGCCCGGATCCGGAGAAAGGCGTCGCCAAGCCACAGTCGCTTCCCGCCGGCAGTGATCCGTTGGAGAAGGAGCCGTTTGATGGCCTCATCAAGATAGATGTGATCACCGCACAACGAGGCTTTTCTGATCCTAAGACGGAGGATGACCCACACAGCGGCTTCAATAGTCTATCGACGCAACTGAGGCAATACTTCTCAAAACACTTGGATCCGTCAGAGCATCCGGATCCTATTGATATCCAAGCTTTGGAGGCGATCGAAGCGGCACAAACGGTATTTGACCAGAAGCTCAAAACGAGCTTTAAGCCAGCAATAGGTGAGCTTGAGGGGCTCAACTACCCCGGTTTCAGCGACCCTCGAATATCGATAACGAGCAAGATTAGTCCGGTCGACAGTCTGGACCATAAGACGGCAGTCCAATTCGGTCTGCCGGGAGCAGATTCACTATTCTTGCCTGAAAAGTACAACGGACTGGGCTACCAGAAGGCGGCGAAGAACCCGGCGGCTAAGAATGCGGCCGTCGAACTCTTGCACGTCGTGCTAATCGAAGAACCCGAAGCTCACTTGCATGCTCAGGTTCAACAGGTATTCATAAAGAAAGCCTATAAAGTGCTCCGCGGTCATCCTGCTCTTGAGGATGGTACGTTCAGCACGCAGATGATAGTCAGCACCCATTCGTCACATATTGCCCATGAGTTGGACTTCACCTGCCTACGCTATTTCCGGAGAGAACCTGCCGCTAGGGTGGGCGAGATACCCACTGCAACGGTTGTTGCTCTGTCCAAGACATTTGGTGATCACGACGAAACGTCCAAGTTCGCCACTCGCTACCTCCGGACAACACACTGCGACTTATTTTTCGCTGATGCAGCCATTCTCCTGGAGGGCTCGGCTGAACGGATGCTGCTTCCCCATTTCATCCGAACGAAGTTTCCCAAGCTCGATCAAAGCCATATCTCACTCCTTGAAATCGGCGGCGCCCATGCACATCGCTTAAAGCCGTTGCTGGAGACTCTTGGGCTCCTCTCTCTGGTCGTCACGGACTTGGACTCAATTCAGGAGTCTGGCACATCCAGAGCACGCCCGGAGCGCGGCAAGAGATATCGAACGGGAAACACGACGCTCAAAGACTGGGTGCCAAAGAAGGAAGCTCTCGATGATCTGCTTGATCTGTCAGACCGTGCCAAACACACGGCGGATGAGTTCGTCAGGGTCGCATACCAACGCCCAATCACCGTGAAGTATAAGAAGGATGTGACAAATCTGGAGCTGTTCAAGGGATACGACGAACCAATAGGCCTATTAAAGAAGCTCAAAGCCTCGCTGGGAAAGGACACGCTCGAAGGTGCCTGTCAGGACATGTTCACGAACCTGGAGAAAGGCGGAAAAGCTGAGATGGCCTTGGAATTGCTCTACCTGACTGAACCAGACAAAGTGGAACCGCCAGCCTACATTTCGGATGGCCTTCAATGGCTTGAAGAGGCTCTTGACGCAAGGAAACTGGACGCTCCGGCCTCAGAAACGGCAGGGTGACGGATGCCTGACGCCATCAATCAAGAAGCTGAGTTGCGCAAGAAAATCGCAGCTTGCCTCGACCTGGAGAAGCCCAGGAGCTTCTTTCTCTATGCTGGTGCCGGCTCCGGCAAGACAAGAGCGGTCGTTGAGGCAATGGAGATTTTCCGAGATCGTTACGGCGAGCGGTTCCGGCAGTCGGGCCAGAAAGTCGCCGTCATAACTTACACCAATGCGGCATGTGACGAGATCAGGCGCAGAATAGACTTCGATCCCATCTTTTCGGTATCCACGATTCACAGTTTTGAGCAACGACTGCAGCATCTCGATACGATCAAGCATTTTACATACAACCCGAACGGCGAAAACATCGGCAAGAATTCGCTAAACCATGCTGAGGTAATAGCCATCTCAGCAGCTTTCATAGCTGATAAACCGCTCATGCGGCACGTGTTGATTCGGAAACACCCCGTCTTGCTTATCGATGAAAGCCAGGACACACAGAAAGACCTGGTCGATGCATTCTTCGTGCTTCAAGCTCAGCATCCAGACCAGTTTAGCCTCTCCCTGTTCGGCGATACCATGCAGCGCATCTATGCAGATGGGAAAGTCGGATTGGAGCAGGCTGTCCCAGATGATTGGGAAAAACCTGCCATCATCATCAACCATAGGTGCCCCAAGCGTATCGTAAGACTTCTTAATCAGATCAGAGCAGGGGCGGACGGCGCGAAGCAGGTGCCTCGAGAAGACGCGCAAGAAGGGGTCATCCGACTGTTTCTGATCAATGATGCTGAAGGGCTTGACAAGGCAGCTATCGAAGCGGAAGCGACAAGGAGAATGGCTGAAGTTGCTTCTGATGATAGGTGGACGGATCAGCAAGAAGTAAAGGTGCTCACCCTTGAGCATCATATGGCAGCATACAGAGGAGGGTTCGCCGATTTCTTTGAGCCACTCTATAGGATTCCCAATTTCAAGACTGGTTTGCTTGATGGGACTCTAAGCGGAGTTGCCTTCTTCGCACAGCAGGTTCTCCCCTTGGTACAAGCCCTGCAGTCTAAGAACAGGTTTGCTGTGGCTCAGGTCGTCAAGGATCACTCACCGATCTTATCTCCTAATAGACCAAGCGCCAGCAAGGCTCCATTGGAGGAGGTCCGGACGGCTGGGCGATGTGTGGAGTCCGTGTTCTCCTTATGGGACAACGGCGATGATCCTGCCTTGATGGAAGTTCTTAAGTTAATTGATGACAACGGTCTATTCGCTATCCCGAATGTGTTTGCGCCGATCCTGTATCACGCTGATACATCGGGAGAAAAGGAAGAGCCGGATCCTACGGATGCAGAGGACGATAAGAATCCGGCGATAGATGCTTGGAGGGAAGCGCTCCTTGCTCCCTTTAGTCAGCTTCAGGCGTATGTGGATTATATCTTCGATAGATCGCCTTTCGGAACGCATCAGGGGATCAAGGGGCTACAGTTCCCGCGAGTCACGGTGATTCTAGATGACAACGAAGCGCGCGGGTTCATGTTCAGCTACGACAAACTACTCGGGGCGAAGGCACCAACGGAAACAGATGAGAAGAACAGGCTGGAAGGAAAAGATACGTCCATTGACAGGACTCGCCGTCTCTTCTACGTGACTTGCAGCAGAGCTCAAGAGAGTCTCGCTGTGATTGTATACACGAAGGTGGCCGACAAGGTCGCAAGCTACCTTTCGAAGCTTGGCTGGTTCGAGGACGATGAAATCGTTCGTATATGAACCAGGCAGCCCACGAGAATAGACCGACAGAAAGTGCTTTCCAACGTTGCGTTAACCTGCGTAGTCCACGCGAAACCGGCCACCCATTCCGGTCCATGCCGGCCACCGATTCCAGTGAATCCGGACACCATTCCGGTGATGCCGGCCACCCATTCCACGGATGCCAGCCAGTGCCTCCCTTAATAGAAGCCGTGGGCTGAAGCGA
>JACPDT010000136.1 GCA_016183865.1 Armatimonadota bacterium
TCAAAGTCAAGATGAGCAGTTACGGAGTGAAGAAACCGGGCGATGGTCAAGAATGGCTCAACTGGGCGGAAGAACTTGAACTTCTGGCCGCCGCTTGAAGGCTTAATTCATGGGCATTGGGCCTAGCCCAGCTCTCTTTCCAACACTTTGGTGGCGCAGTTGATGGCGCCGCGCTTGCTCGAAATTGCGGCCATGTCCGCCGTGATCACCTCATAGCCGCGTTTCTCGTATATTTTCCTGGCGGCATCGTCGAGCTCAGTGATTCCGTAGGTGGGCATGAAGACTTTCCTGTCATCAATGAGCACATTGTTGTATGTGATCCACGGAACCTCGAGGCTTGAGAGGATGTTGTTAGTGCCGAGATAAGGTATCCGCTCCACCAGGAATCCCTTTTCCTCGAAATCCCTGGCGCTCCTGTCGAATCTTTCCTGAAAACGGGAATCGGCAGCCACTGCATCCAGGAGAACCTCCAGAGGATCATAATGCCTTTTCTCCAAAAGGGATTCATACATTCTCATGACCGGTCCGCCGTCTTCTTCCCCGTAATAGGGGGCGTAGTCCAGGGGGTCGGGATCATTCTTGCCTGGAGGATTGAGCTTTGTTCTCATCTCCTCCACAATCTTCCGATAGCCTTCAGGATCCCTTTCTTTCAGGCCGGCAAGGGTCTGGATCGCAGCCGATGGGTCCCCTATGACAATGACAGGTTTCCCTGTCTCCGGGTCATTCTCCAACAAGGTGCTCCCGAAGTCAATGTGGAGGGCCGGTTGCTCCATATTCCCCCTCGGGCTCTTGCTTCCCGTTATGATGAGCTTCTGTTCAGGGAAGCGGGTCTGGATGATTCTACGGGCGAGATCTTCTCCCTCTTCACTCGCGACCCTCTCGATGGGTGCTCCGTTCACGATGTACTCCTTTTTAACTGCCTGAGGGCTTCTGAGCCGACTACAAGGTATTCAGGAGAAGCAATCTCGTTTCCGCCGTCAATAAAAAGCCCCTGGGAGCGAAGGACGCGGAACTCCGGATTCGCTTCAGCCACAAGGTCGGCAACGGAAGCATCACCTTTCTCACTGAAAGCGTACTTGCTGCGATCAGGGACTATGAGTGTCTTGCCCTGAACGAGGATCGAATCCTGCGCCCAGATGGAAATTTCCCGGTCTGTGGCGCGAATGTTGAAACGGCTCGGTTCCTTGACTCTGCCTTCCTTTTCCAGGTCCTGGAGGGCGCCTTCAAGCTCTTTCTTTGCTGCGTCTCCCTTTGTCAATACCGTGAACCTGGAATCAGGCATGTGCTCCGCAAGGGTCTTGAACAGCTCCACGTAGCCATTGCCCTTGCCGTCGTAAGTCATAAGGAGATGCTTGATTTTGCCCGTGTTAGTGGGCATCATCAGGTCGGGCCCAGCCTCCACAACGACCGCAGGATCTTCCACGAAAATTGTGGTGGGGATTTGGGATGCCGTTGGAGTGCTTCGGACTGTTTCTTTGGGGGGCTGCCCTGTCTCGGCGGGCTCGACCACATTGACGGAATACCCAGTCCCTGCTTTCTCCGATTCCTTGACTCGGGTGTCGCTCGAAACGGTTACTTCATCCTCTTTGAGGGGCAAGGCTGCGTGATCGAGTAAAGTCCACTCCTGGGAGGTCTTGAATTGCCCTCCACCGCCGGTTCCCTCCACTGTCTTTATGCCTTGAGGGGAAATACGGATAGAACCGCCTGTTTCCATGTGTGAGCCCTTCTCCGGCAAAAATCCTGAACTGTCCCGATTCTTGCCTATTATACCATAATGGGTAAGCATTTGCAATCAAGGAACTGTCCTACCGTCTTTCTTCTCCACTCGCACATGGATGGACCGGCCTGAAAAGGATTTTTTTTCGGAAACGAGAAAAATGTATTTGGTTTCTGGTCTGCAATCTCCGGAGGAATGAATCATGACTTCTGACGATATTCTTGCCCTGATCCAAAAACAGTTCCCTGACCTTGGAGCGATGATTCTGGAAGGGACGGAGTGTCTGACTCTTCGGGTTCCCAGGGAGCAGTTGGCGCCGCTCTGCGAGTTCCTGCATAGTTCCCCTTTCACCACTTTTGACTATCTGGCGAACCTGACGGCTGTGGACAATATGGATTGGCTGGAATACAGCAACCTCCTGGGCCCGAAAAACACCATCGAAGTCGTTTACACAATGGTTTCTTCTTATGACAAACACATGCTTTCTCTTCATGTGACCTTACCAAGGGACAACCCGGAAATCCCCAGCGTCAGCTCCATCTGGCCGACTGCGGAGTGGCATGAACGAGAAGTTTATGACCTCTACGGGGTCGTGTTTACGAATCATCCCGATCTCAGGCGGATCATGATGCCCGATGATTGGGTCGGATATCCAATGAGACGGGATTACACCCACGAGAATCTGATTCCAAAGCCTGCACCCGAAGGGGTGTACATGGTGAAAAAAGCGAAGTAAATGGAGGCGGTCCGACTCTAATGATTCACTACGTGAAAAGTGTCTTCATGGGGTTAGCCAGTCTTATAATGGCTCTGAGCGTTGTTGTCCGTAATTTCTTCCGCTCTCCTGTGACGATACAGTACCCGCGGATGAGGGAAAAACCGGTCCCCAGGTTTCGAGGAGGTTTGTCCGTAACGGCATTCTTTGATGCTGACACCGTTGAGCGAAGATCCGACTTTTTCACCGGGGCCGATCAGCCTCCCTGCACGACCGGTTGCCCTTCACAAGTGGATGCCCGGGGCTACATCAACCTGATCTCTGAAGGGAAATTCTATGAAGCCATCGTTCTTGAAAAGGAACGAAACCCTCTGGCCCTCTGTCATGGGCGGCTCTGCAACCACCAGTGCGAATATTCCTGCACCAAGGGAACCGAAGAGGGAGAGCCTATCTCGATCCGACTCTTGAAAAGGTTCATTGCGGATCACGAAATGACGATCCCTCAGGAGAAACGGATTCCCTGGGTCAAGCCTATCTCGAAACGCAAGAAGATCGCCTTGATCGGATCCGGCCCTGCCTGCCTCACAGCCGGGGATGACCTGATGAATCTGGGCTATGATGTGGTAATCTTCGAATCCCGAAGCGTGCCGGGCGGTTACCTGTATGTGGGAATCCCTGACTACCGACTCCCAAAAGGGGTTCTCATGGATGAGATCAATGGGATTTTCGGCAAGGGTGTGGATATTCGGCTCTCCACGGCCATCGGGAAGGACATCCCCTTTGAGGATCTGAGGAAAGACGGTTATGCCGCCGTAATGATCGGGACAGGCGCCCAGAAACCCCTGGGTCTGGGCATCCCGGGAGATGATCTCCCCGGCGTGGTCGCAGGAGAAGACTTTATTGAAGAGGTCTGCATGCGCCGCTCCCCGCCCATCGGCAAGCGGGTTGCCGTCATCGGGGCGGGAAATACCGGCATGGATGCCTGTCGTTCCGCTCTCCGACAGGGCGCGGAAGAAGTATACGTGCTGTACAGACGCACCAGGAAAGAGATGCCTGCAGCCCCTGATGAGGTGGAAGATGCCATCGAGGAGGGGGTCAGATTCGAATATCTGGTCTCCCCCATTCGCGTTGTGGGCGATGGAAAGGTGGAAGGTATAGAGCTTGTAAAGAACAAGCTCGGCGATCCCGATGATTCGGGCCGGAGATCCCCTGTACCCGTTCAGGGATCCGAATACATTCTGCCTGTTGATACGATCCTGACGGCCATCTCCCGGGTTCCCGATTTTCCCTGGATCCCGAAGGAAATCAAGGTGAACCGGAAAAAGGGAATAGAAGTGGACTGGAAAACAGGGATGACCAGCATTCCGGGAGTCTTCGCAGGAGGCGATTGCGTGCTCGGCGCCGCAAGCGCCATTGAGGCTGTCGCCCACGGCAAGAGGGCAGCGAGGGGTATTGACCAGTTCTTGAGTTGAGTTGTCACCCTCCCCCAGCCCCTCCCTTGAAGGGAGGGGAGAAAATTGGAAAGAGGAAGAACATGGCTATCAAGGATCTCCTGGAAAAAGTTTGTGTTCCCGATCGCCCAAGGTTTCCTGTGGGCAAGGAAGACCACGAGACGCGGAAAACGGATTATCGGGAAGTGGAAAAGGGCTATACACAGGAAGAAGCCATGCGGGAAGCCAACCGCTGCCTGGCATGCGGCGTCAAGATTTGTGTTGCTTGCGGCTATTGCGCGGCCGTTTGCCCCACCGGAGTGATCGCGATCACGGCCATAGAAAAAGCGAACGGCAAACGATATGTCGAGAAATTCGAAATAGACCATACCAAATGCATGTTCTGCGGCCTTTGCGTGGAACTGTGTCCGACCGGATGCCTGGTCTTTACCGATGAATTTGAAATGTCCGTATATGATCGAAAGGCTGCAACCGTGGACCAGAGACAATATTCCGGCCCTGCGGCCCTTCCGAAGGAGCTTCCCAACCCTGTCCTCCCTTCGCCAATTTCGAAAGGGGTCTCTGAGGTTTGGACACGATGAGGTGGAGGTGAAAGAGTGCCTGACGACATCAGCCCATACGCATTTTATCCGCTCGCTCTCCTGACACTTGTTTCCGCTCTCCTTACGGTGAGATTGAAAAACGTATTTCACTCGGCTCTTTTCCTTATTGTGTCCTTTTTCGGCGTAGCCGGCATGTATCTGGTTCTGCACGCGGAATTCCTTTCAGCGGCCCAGGTCCTTGTATACACGGGCGCCATCGCCGTTCTGATCCTTTTCGGGATCATGCTGACCCATCAGGTCGGCTCCCCCCCGAGGGCAGGGCAGTTCCGCACCATGTCGTGGATTCCCGCCGTCCTCTGCCTGTTGACTGCCATAAGCCTGGGGTATGTTCTGGTGCGAAGCCCGTGGATCCCTTTGAGGTGGTTTCCCTGATTCTTCTTGCAGCCATAGTCGGCGCAATTGTGCTTGCGAGAAAGGAGAAAACGACTTGACCGATTTCCTTTTGTACAAGTTGTCCCACGTGGGACTGGACCATGTCCTTCTCATGGGCGCGCTTCTCTTCTCCATCGGTCTGTACGGCGTTCTGACGAGACGCAACGCCATTGCCGTCCTGATGGCGGTGGAGCTCCTGTTCAATGCCGTAAACATCAATCTCGTCGCGTTCTCCAGGTACATTACACCATCGCTCATGACAGGGCAGATCTTTGCCCTTTTCATCATAGCCGTGGCCGCTGCGGAAGCGGCTGTGGGCATAGCTCTGATTCTCTGTCTTTACCGTCACAGACGATCCGTGTATGTGGACGAGGCCGATGAACTGCAGTGGTAGCCGACCGCGCGCCCGCCGGTTGCGCGGGGAACCCCGTAGCAACGGTCACGTGCAGGCAATGCCTGACAGAGGCTGGCTGGTGCCCCTTCTGCCCTTTCTATCTTTTCTTGTCATTGTTTTCGGGACGTACCGCCAGGCCCGGCTTTCGGGCTATGTCTCCGTCGCTGGAATCGCTCTCTCCGCCGTCTGCTCACTGGCTCTTCTAGGGAAAGGGCTCCTGGGAGGGGTCGCTTCCCCAGCGCCGTTGACGTGGATTCAGATGGGCGGATTCGAGCTCCAGATCGGCATTCTCCTCGACCCCCTGAGCCTTATGATGATTTCAGTGGTCTCTGTAGTGGCATCGCTGATCCAGATTTATTCCCTGGGCTATATGCATGATCACGAATATTCCCGCTTTTACAGCTACATGTCCTTATTTGCCTTTTCTATGCTTGGCCTCGTGGTCTCCGCCAATTTTGCGCAAATCTTCATTTTCTGGGAGCTTGTGGGGCTTTGCTCCTTCCTTCTCATAGGTTTTTACTATCAGAAGCATTCAGCGGCTCGGGCCGCCAAGAAAGCATTTGTAGTGACAAGATTCGGAGACCTGGGGTTCGTCATGGGGATCGTTTCCCTCACCTGGCTCGGCATGAAAGCAGGGGTCGGCGTCTCCGATGCCTTGAGCTTCGAGAATCTGGCACAGTTTCTCACCCAGATCCCCGCCGATTACAAACAATGGATCCCGTGGGTGGCTCTTCTCATATTCTGTGGCGCCATGGGAAAATCGGCCCAGTTCCCTCTCCATGTCTGGCTTCCCGATGCAATGGAAGGTCCCACTCCCGTCAGCGCCTTGATCCACGCAGCCACCATGGTGGCTGCAGGGGTCTATCTGGTTGCCAGGACCTATCCCATTTTTCACTTCGATCCGTGGGTCCTCGGGATCGTGGCCGTTGTCGGGGCCATTACCGCACTGGTGGCCGCTACTCTGGCTCTGGTGCAGACCGATATCAAGAGGATTCTTGCCTACTCCACCTGCAGCCAGTTGGGATACATGATGCTTTCACTGGGAGCATTCGGGTATGGGGCAGGCGTATTTCATCTCATGACCCACGCCTTTTTCAAGGCCCTTCTATTCCTCGGGAGCGGCTCCGTCATCCACGCCCTCCATACCAACGATATCTGGAAAATGGGAGGCCTTTATCCGAAAATGAAGGACACTTCCATCACTTTTCTGATCGGCACCCTGGCCCTGACAGGCTTCCCCCTTCTGGCAGGATTCTGGAGCAAAGACGAAATTCTTACCAATCTGCTTCACACGGATGCCCCCAACCACATGATACTTTTTGGTCTGGCCCTGCTCGTAGCCGTAATGACGAGCTTTTATATGTTCCGATTGTGGTACCTCGTTTTCTCCCCTGTAAGACAGGCCCCTTCCGGAACCCATGAGTCGGGAAAGGTCATGACTCTTCCTTTATGGATTCTAGCCGTTTTCTCCATAGTCATAGGCTTTGTGGGGACGCCGTGGGCCAATTTCTTCGGGCACTTCATCCATTACGGAGAGGGCGGGCACGAGGCAGGCTTCAGTCTCACTGTAGGGCTCCTGTCGTTGGCGGTTTTCGCAACAGGCTGGTATCTGGCGAAAACGTTCTATCGCAGCACAGAGTTGCCTTACGCGAAAATTCTGTCCATACCTGGAATCAGGGAGACCGTCGCACTTGTCTCCACCTGCCTCACAGACCGCTTTTGGGGCATTGTGGTGCGCGGCATCGTCATCAACCGCATTGCCAGGGCGGCGGCATGGATTGATACGAATGTGATTGATCTTGCGGTGAATGTTGTCGGCTGGACGGTCAAAGGAACGGGCTTTGTGCTCCGGTTCTTCCAGACAGGGAAGGTGCAGACCTATGCAACCTATATGCTGGCAGCGATACTCATAATATTCTTCTGGTTTTTCCGATAAAAAAGGAGGTTGCCCGTGTTCCCGATTCTGTCCGTGATCGTCCTGGCGCCCCTCGCAGGCGCCGCGGCGATTCTGCTTCTCTCCGGGTTGCACATCATCGGCAAGGAGAACCAGGCCGCTCCCCGGGCCATCGCTCTGGCGAGCACTGTGATCTCTTTCCTGGGTTCCATCTGGGTGGCCTGGGAATTCTATCAATATGGGGGAGGGGGGATACTTTTCGAGGAGCCCCTGAGCTGGGCCGGCCGTGGCGGCCAATGGCTGGCGGGCCTCGGCGCTTCTTATCATCTGGGAGTAAACGGCATATCCGCATCCATGGTTCTCCTTTCGGGAATCCTGGGATTCGTGGCTGTCATAGCTTCTTGGAACATCAAGGAACGGATGAGGGAGTATTTTACCCTTGTCCTTGTGGCCCTTTGCGGCGTTTTCGGGGTCTTTGCCACACTGGATCTCTTCTTTTTCTTCCTTTTTTATGAAATGGCCAGTATCCCCATGTATTTTCTTGTAGGGATGTGGGGCTCCAGCCGAAAGGACGAGCAGCGCACCGTCACAAGGGAATATGCGGCGATGAAGCTTCTGCTCTACCTGCAACTGGGGGGCGCCATGATTCTTGTGGGCGCGCTGGGCATGTACTTCGGGTCATCCGCGAGAAGCTTCGACATGACCCTTCTGGCCCGGGAGAATTTCCCGGTCGAGCTTCAGAGATGGCTTTTCCCGCTTCTCTTCCTGGGCTTTGGAATCGAGGCAGGCTTCTGGCCTTTCCATACCTGGCTCCCTGACGGGCACTCGGCGGCCCCCACGGCCCTCAGCATGCTCCTGGCAGGAGTGCTCCTCAAGATGGGCGGATACGGGATGGTGCGAGTTGCCATGGATCTTCTCCCCGATGGCGCCGCGTGGTGGCTCGGGGGGGGCGGAACCATCCTCTCCAAAGTCTTCATATTCTGCGCTCTTATCAACATTCTTTACGGCGCTCTTTGTGCCATGCACCAGAAGGACATCAAGTACATCATCGCCTATTCCAGTATCAGCCACATGGGAATCGTGACACTGGGATTCGCTTCCAGGGGCGTCACAGGCATCAATGGCGCCGTTTTTCAAATGTTCTCCCACGGCGTCATCACGGCTCTCCTTTTTGCCCTTGCAGGCTTGATTTACGAAAAATCGCACACAAGGGACATAACACAACATGGCGGCCTTGCGGCCAGGATGCCCATTCTGGCGGTCTTTTTCTATCTTGGAGGTCTCGCGACTCTGGGTCTCCCCGGGATGAGCGGGTTTGTGGCGGAGTTCCTGGTTTTCCTCGGGGCTTTTCCCATGTACAAGTACGTGACTCTTGCGGCCATAACGGGCCTGGTCCTCACCGCCACCTACATATTGAGGGCCGGCGAAAAGATCTTCCTCGGACCTCTGAACACAAAATATGAAGCCATCGGAGATGTGATGGGGATAGAGAAGGTTCATCTGTACACATTGACCTTTTTCGTGATCCTCTTCGGCCTCTTTCCCACGCTTCTCATCAATCTCTCGAATCCCGCAGTGACGCCACTCGCCCAGAAACTAGGAGGTCTTCTTCCATGAGCAACCTGACGGCTCTGTCCCTTGAGCTCATTACGGCCCTGGCGGCATTGCTTTTTCTTATAGCCGACGCGATGCTCCCGAAGGAGAAAAGAGGTTATCTCGGATACGGGTGTATCGCCTTTCTGGGCCTTCTTATGTTTGGAGCCCTCACCATGGGAGGTCCTGAGACCCTTTCGGCCTTTGGGGGCAGAATCGTTCTGGATCCGCTCGCCCTTTTCTTCAAACAGCTCTCTATTGCCATAGTCTTTCTGGTTGCCCTTCTTTCCGTTGATGTGATGAAAAAGCTCCCCGACGGTCACGGCGAATTCTACCCGATTCTTCTTTTCATACTGACTGGAATGATGCTCCTGGCGGGGGCAACGGAATTTGTCACAATCTTTATTGCCATCGAGCTGATCAGCATTCCATCTTATGTTCTGGCAGGGTATCACAAGCATGTTTTCAAATCCAGCGAAGCAGGCATGAAGTACTTCATACTGGGAGCTTTTTCGTCCGCTTTGCTCCTGTACGGCATGAGCCTGGTCTACGGGGCGACAGGGAGCACCCAATTATCAGAGATCTCGACGGCACTTCAAAAGTTGCCTCTGGAAAGCCCTGTGTCTTCAGGGTTCGGCGCCCTCCTTTTCGTCGGTCTAGTCCTGATGATGGCAGGCTTCGGCTTCAAGATCGCTGCAGTCCCTTTCCACTTGTGGGCGCCTGATGTGTACGAGGGAGCGCCCAGCCCCGTCACGGCTTTTCTTTCCGTGGGACCCAAGGCAGCGGGGATTGCGGTCATCATCCGGGTTTTCCTTCTCTTCCTGGAACCCATCCAACATCATTGGGCCCATTTGTTCGTGATCCTTGCCGCCCTGTCCATGGTCCTGGGCAACCTCCTGGCGATACCGCAACGAAACCTGAAGCGGATGCTTGCCTATTCGGGAATCGCACAAATCGGCTATGTTCTGGTGGGCCTTGTTGCCGCCACTAATCTCGAAAGCCCGGGAGGGACGGCGCAGCTTGGCATTTCGTCTGCCATGTTCTACATGGCGGCCTATGTGGCCACGAACCTGGCCGCCTTTTCGGTTGTCGTGGTGTTCTCCTGTCTTCTCGGCAAAGAAGAGATTTCCGACCTCAAGGGCCTGTCCAGACTTTACCCCGGAATCTCCTTTTGCATGCTCATCGCCCTCCTCTCCCTGGCAGGTGTTCCACCCCTTGCCGGATTCATGGGTAAATTCTATCTCTTCTCCGCCGCCTGGTCGGCGGGATTTCACTGGCTAGTCGGACTGGGCGTGCTGTGCTCCGTAATTTCCCTTTACTATTACTTTATGGTGATAAGAACCATGTATTTCGAGGAATCCCCCATTGAGCTCAAGCTCTCCCTTACCTGGCCCCAGAAGCTCGCACTTGGCGTCACTACCCTCAGCATCCTCTTCATCGGCATCTACCCTTCCTGCATCTCCACAGTGACTCTGGAGGCCGCGAGACTCTTTTTGCCTTGACTTCTGAGCCCGCTTCCACTATAATAAAGATAACAAACCTTTAACGGTTTCGAAACAATCATCCCTTGACCGGGTACGGTTTTTCAGTGATATTTGTACAAGGTAGGAAGGGAGGGCGTCTGTTTTGAGCACAAACATAAACGCAGGAATGCACAATTTGAACAAAGCGGCGGCCTCCGGCATTGCCCAGAGCAACACCAATGTAATCAAGAAAAAAGACGAGACCGAAGTAAACCGGCCCGTAATTGACAAAAAACAGCTCGGGCAGACCCTGACCACCCAGGAAACGGCCACGCAACCCCCTCCCCCAACGCTCGGAAAGGACGATATCGCACTCCAGCAGGAAGCCCAGGATGTCCTTGACAGACAGAAAGAAGGAGTCCAGCAGCAGCAGTACGGTGAGCGGCAGCAGCCTCAAGAGGCGGAGCGACCTTCCTTCTTCCAGTCCATCAAGAACATGATGCGTGGTCTTTGGACGGCTGAAGCTCAGGTCACACAAAAACCCACCACCGAGATGCAAACCCAGCAGACGGCGCCGCAATCCCAGACCGCCCAAACGGGAAAACCCCAGTTGTCCCCTCAGCAGCTTCTTCAGGCCTGGCTGCAACTCGAGCCCACGACAGTCCAGGGGCTGGAGAAATTCCTGGAAGTGGAGTTCCATCATCACCCTGACAACTATCAGTTGTTCATGAGCCGCCAGATGATCCAGATGATCAAACAAGCCAAGAGAATGATCGAGGAGGAGAAGCTGGCTCGGGCAGCCACCTTATCATCAAAGGGCGGAGATGATACGGAATCCATGAATAACGCCATGCTCGGAGTCTCCATGCTGGGCTACGCTTACTGGATGCGCAGGAAGAGCCGTCGGGGACGAGTCGGCGAAGCGGAGGGCTTTGCCGCAAGGGAAGGAAAGACCGATGAAGCAAGAGGCGCCAAGGGCAAAGGAGGCGGTCTTGCCTTCAAGAACCTGGATCAGGCCCAGCAGCACTTGAAACAGGCCGAACGGGAGCTAATTCAGGCCATGAACTACGGAACCGGTGACGAAGAGGACATCAAGGATCTCCTCCACAAGATCCTCAACATCAGCCTCCAGATCGCCGAAATGAAGGGCGAAGAAGAAGTCAAAATGGCGGTATAGACCATTCACGGTAGACCCTCCAATCACACCTCATATATGGAATTCCCAAAATTTACATGACTGTAACAATGAGCGCCTTACTTTTCATATCTCAACCTTCTATAATGATCGAGGACAAAAAAACAACGCAGCCGACGAGGAGGCAAAAGATATGTCCAAAGTGCAGGTATGGAAACTCCCTCCCCTTCCTGAGCCCATCCAAAAGAAGCAGAAAGGATCGGTTGCCGATATTCCCGTGCAGATCTCTCTGCCCGAGGACCTGTTCTCAAAATCTCCCGTAAGCAAGGAAGGATCCTCCGACCCGACGGGCGGGAAGAAACAGTCTGAAACGGCTTCGGACCAGCGGGAAGACGGAGCTCTTTACCTTAAAGGGACGCTCCTGGACCTCAAGAAACCGCTCTTTGAGGAAGCAGGGAAGATCATCACCGATTCCACCGGAAAAATCGGTCACATTGCTCTTCCTTTTGAGGCCGGAAACGGCCTGACCGCCCTTCAGTTGAAGGACGACATTCGAAACTTCCTGACGAACCTGGAACCTGACACGAAGTTCAGTTTTGTGGTGGAACAAAGCGATCAAAAGGCACTGGAGAGTTTCCTGAATGAGGTGAACCCGGTGAACAGGGATCGGATCCGGATCATTCCCGTAGACAAGTATATCTCCATATGGTTCAGGGATTCCATGCTCCCTGCTTACAGCGAAGAGGGGAAGCCGAAAATCATGATCCAGGATCGAACATACTGGCCGTCCCCCAATGATCCGCTGGTACCCAAAGCCATCGCCGAGGCCAACCCTGATATCCCTGCCGTCCCCATGCCCCTTCTCCGAGTGGATGGAGGGAACATTCTCTCCAACAGCCGGACGACTTTCATCGGCGTGGATTCAGCCGACCAAACCACCGACCTCCTTCAGAAGCTCGCGAAACAAGGCAATGCTTTCAAAGAGAAGGTGATCGCCTTTTATGAAAACCGCACGAACCAGAAGGTCGTGGAAACGGAAATCCCGGGGCAGGGAGAGGTTTCCATTGAGGATATGTGGCGCACTCTTGCCCCTGAGGTGTTCAAGAGTGAATTCAAGCGGGAGGTCCACATCATCGGCACAGATGACCCCCTGACACCCGAATATGAGCAGCAGCCCGTTTTCCACATGGACATGGCCTTCACTCCCATAGGGGATGACACGGTTCTTGTGGCAGACCCGTCCATGGCGATAAGTATAGTCGGCGCCTTGAGCCCTGAACGGTACAAGGAGGCAAACAGGGAGCTCTCCGAGACAAGCGGGGCGTCCGGGGACATCCTCAAGAAACTGATACGAAACTCCAGCGACCCGGCTCTTCAGAGAAACTGCGATTCCGTTGCCAGGGACATGGAAAAACAGGGATACAAGGTGTTCCGCCTCCCCTATCTTGCATCAGGCTATGACCACCTCCCCTTCATTACATACAATAACTGCATCCTCGAGGACTTCTCAAGAGAGGACGGAAGCAAGGTAAAGCGCGTTTTCCTCCCCACCTACGGCGTCCGTGAGCTTGATTCCGCGTCCGAAGCAGTCTACGAGAGCCTTGGATTCGACGTAAAGCCCGTCACTATGGCCGGAATCACCACACTCAAAGGCGCCATCCGGTGCTCGTGCAACATCATTGACAAAACTGTAACCGCGTAAGGGATTCCTTTCGCCCAGCATTATCTTCGTTCGACATTACGCGTCCACTTCGCGAATCTTGATGTTATACTGTTCTTATGGTGCTGCGCGTTGTAAACTGCACGAATTCACCGCAGAATGACGCGCTACGGGGTCCTGCCGCCGCCTCCGGCGTCACCCCTCCGCGCTGACATTACTGCAATTTGCAACGCGCAGAAGAATAGAATCACCGGCGGATAGGAAGCCAGCGTGGAACGGCACGCAGATACTCCTCATATTCCCTGCCGAATCGCCGCCTTAAATTCGGCTCCTCGTAAAAGACCACAAATAGATGAAATATCATCGCGACGCTGACGGCCCACAAGGCGATAGCCCACGATTGCAACAGGAGCGACTCGCCCAAAAGAATCTTCACAACGCACAGGTACATCGGATTGCGGACCACACGGTACAGACCTCTGCGAACGGCGAATCTCGGAGGATCAATTGTCGCCAACGTTCCTCGCCCGACACAGGCAAACTCCACGATGCACCAGATCAACCCCGGCAGCCCGAGCGCTATGGGAAAAATCCCGCCGTATCGGTAAAAGCCGACGTCAAACATCCAGATCCCCCTGGACACAATGAGCCAGGGAACAAGACCGGTCACGGTTCCCGGAAAGACTAGCGTGAAGAAAAGACTCTTGAGAACAAGCATGGTTTTTTGCCCCCGCAGGAATTGTACGGAATCGGTTCTGAACCCCCTTCTCTACTCCCATGTTTGGTCCAAAACCACCCAAAAACCTGTCGAATTTTTGTCTGAATTCCTGGGTCCATTATACGTTGCCGCCACCGCCTCCTCAGCTACTCCTCATCTATCCCCCCTTCCGCAACCAAAGCTCTTGTTGCGAATGCTTTTTTCGGATCTTTTTGTTGAATAGGGGCTTTCAGAAGATGTTTCGGCAAAAAAAGGAGACCCGCAACCAGGGTCGGAATGACTGCACTGGCAATAACCGCTGCTACCAGGTACGAATACTGATCTCTGGTAATGATGCTGTGTGAAAATCCATACAGGGCAGAAATTGAGCCGAAGGTAAGCCCTGTTGACATCATCAATGTATAGTACCACTGCTCCGAGGGCTCCTTGCGGAAGACTCCGATAATAGGGAACAATCCGAAAACTTTTGAAATGACCTTACTGACCAATAGAAACAGCAGTACTGTGGGGGCTGCAATCAAAGCCGGCAAGGAGACCAGGGTTCCGGCTCTGAGGAAGTAAAAGGGCGTCAGGAAACCGACTGTAAGGGTACGCATACGCCTGACCCAATGTTCTTCCCGGGCCGCGAATTTTGCGAGAAGCATTCCCGCAACGTAGGCAGGCAGCACAGCCTCGCTTCCTGACCACAACGCAAGAGCCCCCAGTCCGAAGAGCACCAGATTGATCCACTTGGCCCGAATCGCGGCAGTTCTATAACCGTACACTCTTGTAAGAAGTGATGTTGCAAATGGAAATAAAGCCAGTACCACAATACTTGCAAACACAAAGAAGACGGTTCTTGAAGAGAAGGGCGCGAACAGAATGCCGAGAGCTATTACAGTGCCCAGGTCATTGATGAAACAAGCGCCTAGAATTCCTTTGCCGAATTCCGTCTTGTTGAAGCCTGTTTCCAGCAAGACCGCATAAACAACTGCCATGGATGTTGTGGAAAGGGCTACACCGGCCAGCCAGCTCGCCTGTGTGCTCCAATGAAGAAGAAAACGAGCCGATGCCGCGCAACCCAGAAATGGAGCCATAAAGCCAACGAGCCCCACCACAAATACTTCTTTCTTCTTGGAGGAAATTACCGTGGGATCAAGTTCCGCGCCTGCCAGAAATGTCAGCATGACAGCCCCTGCCGAGGCAAGAAAGCGCAACCATTCCAAATTGCTACCCAGGGCGCCCGGGCCCAGGAAACGTTCCGCAAGTGCGGCTGCCCCAACGCCAACGCAGATCTCTACGAGAGCGATTGAAATCCGAAGGTGATAGGCGACGATTGTCGCCAGGACTGCCAATCCCAGCCAGATCGCGGCAGTGGCATAAATCCCTTCCATGCAAACAACACTCCTTCCCTGTTTACGAAAGTGAGAAGGAGTACCGCACCTGTCTGCCTGACGGTGAAAGTTGCGTCAGCACTGCAAATTGGGGCTCAGATGGAAAGGGGAAGGAAATTAAGAGAAATCCCCTGCCCGACGGCCTCCGGCGCCTGCCTGCACACGATCGTATTGGTAGGCGTCATCAGCCCTTGCGGGCAGTTCGGGAGAACGCCATCTCCCGTTGGATGGAAATTTATTCGCTGAGCTTGTCGGATTTCCTGCGAGGTGTTGAATAGTGTCAAAGTAAGGGAGGAGTCCCCCCTCTCCCACAGAAATCGCAGGACGGGAATAATCAATCTTCCTATCTTTGGACAGGCAGGCGAGTGCGCCGACGTCCCCGGCTTCTGCAAGAGCACGCCGATGGAGGAAATCCGGAAGAACGGCCCTGGCAGCGCCACCTGCCCCAAGAACCACAGCTTTTCGCCCTCTCCAGTACCAATACTACTGTCTCGAGCTGTGCCCGGCGGAAAGCCCCCATGTCGGTGCTCTCTGCTGAAACACCGCCATCAGGTTCAAATATCAGTGTATTGGAGGCCCCCAGTTTCCTGACAGTATCAGAGAAACGATCCACGAAGCTCAGAACCCCTTCCTTGAGGGGAAGAGTGACATTCACTCCACGGACCCCCAATGCCTTCAAGCCAAGAATCGCTTCCCCCAGCCGGCCCGGTTGTACAGGGAACGGCACATAGCAATGATCCAGCCCCATGGCTGCCAGAGCGGCGTTGTGCATCTCAGGAGAGACAGAATGAGCCAGGGGCATGCCGATCAAACCCAGAATGCCGGTACGTCCCGTTATGTTTGCAAACATGTCTCCTCCTTCAGAGTTTCCCAGAATCCGGGATAGGAGATGGCTACACAGCCCGCATCAGTGATCGTTGTGACACCTTAGGCGATCAGGCTTGCAACAGAAAAAGCCATGGCCATCCGCTGAACCCCTCGGGTCTCGCAAACTGCGCCTCTCAAGGGGGTCGGGCCTGAGATGATCAATCCATCTTGAAGCTCCTCAAGTTGGGCGCCCATTGCCCGAAGGCCCTGGACCAGGCAGGAAAGACGGTCGCTCTCCTTTGTCCGGAGCTCCTCGGCCCCGCGAATCTCTGTGATTCCGTGGGCTTGAGTGGCGGCGACCGCCAGAACCGGCAAGTCATCAATTGCGAGAGGAACCTCTGAAGGCTGTACCGTAGTTCAGCTAAGCTCCTGGGCAGCGATCTCAAGATCAGCCATGGGTTCTGCCCCGGCACTTTGTGCATTAACGAGAACAGTTGCGCCCATGGCCCTGAGGATATTCAAGAGGCCTGTTCGAGTAGGGTTGACTCCGACTCCAGAAAACTGCACCCTTGATCCGGGGCAGATCAGTGCCGCCACGATCCAGAAAGCGGCTGAGGAAAAATCGCCCGGAACTCGGATGGATGCAGGCGCGAGTAATGCCACTGGAGGGAGAGAGATTTGAGTTCCGGATCGGTTGAGCTCAACTCCCATCAACTCCAACATCCGCTCGGTGTGGTCTCTGGAGGGAACGGGCTCTTCTATAGTGGTCTTTCCTGAAAAGTGCTCTCGATGCTTTGCAAGGAGGAGAAGATTACGAAGCTCCTGATGGAGAAGCTGCCCTTCTGGCGCCATAGCGGCTTCCATTGTCACCGTGGAGGAAGGATTGAAGCTGACGACAAGGGGGCCAGGGAGAGTCTGGCAAGATATCTTATCGTAAGCGTTCACCCCTCCCTTTTTTATTGACTGAGCTTCGGGTAAATTTTTCAAAATTTTTTCTTGTTCTTGCATGACTTGTAACCGTTCAGGGGGTTCGGGGTCAGGGACCAGGGATCGGGGAGCGCAGAAGAGATTGTCGTGACCCCCGACCCCAGCCCCCCCTAAACGTATACCATCTACGCTTGAAACTTCAAGGAAAACAGGCCGACAGCCCGGGCATGATTTTCCGATCTTTTCCCCGCCTCAATACTCCCAGAATATAAAAGTATCACTCATAGCCCCGAAAATCGGGGTAGGAGCTTCCGCTTTCCCGTGGAAACCACTGGACAGAGAAAAACGATTTTCCTGTGCTTATTGACGGCAGCCGCGCAATCTCCGCAGGCCACGCCCTGGGCTACACACTGGCGTCTAGGATTCTTGCGGATGGGTCACGAGGGCCTCTCCCCCTTGCGCACCGGATGTCCTCCTCGTGAACAGAACGGAATAGCCGGCGCGTGTGACCGCTATCTTCAAATCGGAGTCGCTAACAGCGGGCGTGGCGATCACAACGGCGCTGCTCTCCCTGTAACATACTTCGGCTCTTGACACGCCGGTAATCTTCCGCAATTCCGACTCGAGGTGAGCGGCGCACCCCTCACAGGTCATGCCCTTGATGACTATCTTCCATTCCATCGGATGGGCCACGAGATTTTCCTCCTTTTGCATCTGAAAACGAATAGCGCATGACACGTACGCGCGCGCGTCACGGTATTAGTTGTTCGCCCGTTCGAGCGATTCCTACACATCCGCGCTGCCTGCCGCTTCAGTTCCGCCGTCTTCGTCCGGAAAGCCGCATCCTCGATGGCTACTTACGGGTTGATTGGGTCCGATGCCTTGGTTTCCGCACCACAGCAGTCGCCGTTTAGGGAGGTCTTGTCCGAAGAATTCTTAGGAGCAACCGGAGGCTGCATGGATTGATTCCCTGCCTGGGGCGGCCGCGTGATAACTTGAAGTAATTGTTGCAACAACTGAAGTGCCGCAGGGTTGTTACCTAATTGGGAGGTCAAGTTTTGGAGAAGAGTTTGGACGTGCGTTA
>JACPDT010000134.1 GCA_016183865.1 Armatimonadota bacterium
AGAATCCGACCGGAGGGGTCGGCCATCAGTCCGCGCATTCCGGCTATCTGTCTTACTTGCGGGATGTTTCCTCTGGCGCCTGAAGTGGCCATCATGTATACGGGGTTCAACCGGTCCAGATGGCGCAACATGGCCTCCTGCACAGCGTTCGTGGCGGCCGTCCACGTCTCGACAACCTTTTGATACCGCTCCTCGTCGGTGATCAATCCCTTTCGGAACTGCTGGTCTATCAAATCCACTTCCCCATCCGAAGCTTTCAAGATGTTCGGCTTTTCAGGGGGGATCACAATATCGGTGGTCGAGATGGTGCATCCCGAACGGGTAGCCATTTGAAATCCAAGGTTCTTGACTCTGTCCAGAACCACGGCGGTCTTGGCGTTTCCGTAGGTCTTGTAGATTCGAGCGATGAGCCTCCCCAACTCGCCCTTGTCAATGGTCTTGTTGATGTAGCCCATCTCGAGCTCAGGTGGAATGGCCTCATTGAAGAGCAGTCGCCCTGCGGTTGTATCCATCAGTGCGCCGGCCATTTCAACTTTGATTTTGGCCTGGAGCTCTATGTATCCCTCGTTGTAGGCCATCAAAGCTTCATCGGGACTTGCGAAGATCTTCCCTTCGCCCATCGCTTTTTGTTTCTCTATGGTGAGATAATAACATCCCAGAACCATGTCCTGAGTAGGAGTGGTCACCGGATTCCCGTATGCCGGAAGAAGTATATTGTTGGTCGCCAGCATCAGAAGTCTTGCTTCCGCCTGCGCTCCCGCCGACAGAGGCAAATGGACAGCCATCTGATCGCCGTCAAAATCCGCATTATACGCGGTGCAAACCAGGGGGTGAATCTGAATCGCCTTGCCGTCCACAAGAATCGGCTCGAAAGCCTGGACACCCAGGCGGTGGAGGGTGGGTGCGCGATTCAACAGGACGGGGTGGTCCTTGATGACCTCTTCCAGCACGTCCCAAACCTCGGGGCGGACCCTTTCGACCATGCGCTTTGCGCTTTTTATGTTATGCACAAGGCCCCGTCTGACGAGCTCTTTCATGACAAAGGGCTTGAAAAGCTCGAGGGCCATCTCCTTCGGGAGCCCACACTGGTGGAGCTTGAGGTGCGGCCCCACCACGATCACGGAGCGACCGGAGTAGTCCACCCTTTTTCCAAGAAGATTCTGGCGAAATCTCCCCTGTTTTCCCTTGAGCATGTCGCTCAAGGACTTCAGGGGACGGTTGTTAGGCCCTGTTACGGGACGTCCTCGCTTCCCATTGTCAATCAAGGCATCTACGGCCTCTTGAAGCATCCGTTTTTCGTTCTTGACAATGATCTCAGGCGCCCCGAGCTCGAGGAGCTTCTTGAGACGGTTGTTTCGATTGATCACTCTGCGATACAGGTCATTCAAGTCCGATGTGGCAAAACGACCGCCATCAAGCTGAACCATCGGACGGAGCTCGGGAGGGATCAAAGGCAGAACGGTGAGAACCATCCATTCCGGATGATTCCCCGATTTCTTGAAGGCGTCCACCACTTCCAGCCTCTTGATGGCCTTGCTCCGCTTCTGGCCTGTGAGGTCATTGACATCCCTTCGAAGGTCCTCATACAATGATTCCAGATTAATCTCCGACAGCAGCTCCTTAACGGCCTCTGCGCCCATTCCCGCCCTGAACTTGCCGCCGTGTTGCTCCATTTTCTCACGGTACTCCGCCTCGGATAGAAGCTGTTTCTTCCCCAGGGGCGTTTCCTTTGGGTCAATTACAACATAGGCGGCGAAATAAATGACCTTTTCCAAAGCCCGGGGGGACATGTCCAACAAAAGACCAATGCGACTCGGAACTCCCTTGAGATACCAGATATGACAGATGGGAGTGGCCAGCTCGATCCGTCCCATGCGCTCTCGTCGAACCTTGGATCGGGTAACTTCGACGCCGCACTTGTCGCAAATGATTCCCTTGAAACGGATTCTCTTGTATTTCCCGCAATGACATTCCCAGTCCTTGATGGGACCGAAAATCTTCTCACAGAATAACCCGTCCCGTTCCGGTTTCAGAGTCCTGTAATTGATGGTCTCGGGCTTTTTCACCTCACCATAGGACCAGTCCCGAATTTGCTCCGGAGATGCCAATCCGAACCGAATCTTGTCAAAGCTGATTACATCCAGCAAATCTGTTTCACCTTACCTTCCGGTTGTCTCTTATCCATCGTGCATTGCAGCCGATCCACCAGGTCACTGATTACTGATGGAAACAGGCGGCGCCTCATCGCCGATATCCAGTCCCAATTCCCGGGCCGTCGCCCTGATGTCTTCTTCCTCACCTTTGATCTCTATCTGCTTTTCATCCTCAGTCAAGATCTGGATATCGAGCGCCAGGCTCTGAAGCTCCTTAATGAGGACCTTGAAGGACTCGGGCACCCCGGGCTCCATGACATTTTCTCCCTTTACGATGGCTTCATACGTCTTGACCCTGCCCACCACGTCATCCGATTTCACTGTGAGGAGCTCCTGAAGAGTATAGGCGGCGCCGTAAGCCTCCAGTGCCCATACCTCCATCTCCCCGAACCTTTGGCCTCCGAACTGGGCCTTTCCGCCCAGGGGCTGCTGAGTCACAAGTGAATAAGGTCCTGTGGAGCGGGCGTGGATCTTGTCATCCACGAGATGAGCCAGCTTCAGAATATAGATCCACCCGACCGTCACTGGCTGATCGAAGGGCCGGCCCGTCCGGCCGTCATAGAGAATGGTCTTTCCATCCAGCGGCACCCCGGCTTTCTTCATGATTTTTCGAAGCTCTTCTTCCTTTGCGCCGTCGAATACCGGACATTCCACCTGAATTCCGAGGTTCTTGGCGGCCAGCCCCATATGGGTCTCGAAAATCTGGCCGATGTTCATGCGGGACGGCACGCCCAGGGGGTTCAGGACGATGTGTACAGGGGTTCCGTCCGGCAGGAAAGGCATGTCTTCAACAGGGAGTACTTTCGCAATGACCCCCTTATTACCATGGCGGCCGGCCATCTTGTCCCCCTGCATGATTTTCCGCTTCTGGGTCACGTAGACTCTCACAAGCTGGTTGATGCCCGGAGACAACTCGTCTCCGTTTTCCCGGGAGAACACCTTCACATCAATGACAATTCCCTTTTCTCCGTGAGGAACCCGCAGTGAAGTATCACGCACGTCCCGGGCTTTTTCGCCGAAGATGGCCCGCAACAGCCTCTCCTCAGCCGTGAGCTCCGTTTCTCCCTTCGGGGTTACCTTGCCGACCAGTATGTCTTCCTGATAGACCTCAGCGCCCACCCGAACGATTCCACGCTCATCAAGGTCTTTCAGAACCTCCTCACCCACGTTGGGGATATCCCGAGTGATTTCCTCGGACCCCAGTTTCGTATCCCTGGCTTCGCATTCATATTCCTCAATATGAATGGATGTGAAAAAATCTTTCCTGACCAATTCTTCGCTGATGAGGATGGCGTCCTCATAATTGTATCCTTCCCATGGCATAAAGGCGACAAGCACATTCCGCCCGAGGGCCAGCTCGCCGTTCACACTGGACGGGCCGTCCGCCAGTACCTGTCCCTTCTTCACCTGCTGCCCTTTCCTTGCAATGACCTTTTGATTTATGCAGGTGCCGGCATTGGAGCGAATGAACTTGTGAAGCTTGTATTCTTCCTTCTTTCCATCTGTGGTCTCCACCACAACCAGGTTTGCATCAGCACTTTTGATTACTCCGTCGTTCTTCGCAATTACAAGTCCCCCGGAATCCTTGGCAGCCCTGTGTTCCATGCCTGTGCCCACAAGCGGCGCCTCCGGCACGAGAAGGGGGACAGCCTGTCTCTGCATGTTGGCGCCCATCAAAGCTCTGTTTGCGTCATCGTGCTCCAGGAACGGGATGAGTGCCGTGGCCACACTGACGATCTGTTTCGGAGATACGTCCATGGCGTCAATCCTGTCGGGAGACATCATCTCGATCTCTCCTGCCCGTCTGGCGATCACCTTGTCGCCTACGAACATACCTTCGCCATCAAGCTCCGCATTGGCCTGAGCAATGATGTGCACATCTTCCTCATCCGCTGTCAGATACATGATTTCGGAGCTGACCTTCCCATTCTTGGCCTTTCGATAAGGGGTCATGATGAATCCGAATTCATTCACTTTCGCAAAAGTGGCAAGAGAGCCAATGAGGCCGATATTGGGGCCTTCCGGAGTCTCAATGGGACAAATACGCCCATAGTGGGAGTGATGGACGTCCCGAACCTCAAATCCTGCCCTTTCCCGGGAAAGTCCACCAGGCCCCATGGCGGATAGACGTCTCTTGTGGGTCAATTCAGCCAGGGAATTGGTCTGGTCCATAAACTGAGACAACTGGCTGGACCCAAAGAACTCCTTGATGGCAGCCACCACAGGGCGTATGTTGATCAATGCCTGGGGGGTGACAGTCTCCATATCCTGCACAGTCATGCGCTCCCTGACGACCCGCTCCAGCCGCAAGAGGCCTATGCGGAATTGATTCTGAAGCAGCTCTCCGACGGACCTCACGCGCCGATTGCCGAGATGGTCAATGTCATCAAGCTTTCCTTCCCCTCGCATCAAGCCCACTATGTATTGCACCGCTGCCACAATGTCTTCAGGCGACAACGTCTGCTGGTACGCAAGAGGTTTGTTGCATTTAGGTTTCTCACAATTCAGTTGACCCGGACTATTTCCGTGCCCGCACTTGGAGCAAAGAATTTTCAACTGAAGCTTTTTTGCCAACTTGTAACGTCCGACCCTGGCGAGGTTGTACCTCTTGGAATCGAAGAATAGCGACCGGAGCAGGTTCCTGGCACTTTCAACAGTGGGAGGGTCTCCCGGGCGAAGTTTGCGGTAAATCTCCAATAAGGCTTCTTCCTCATTTGCAACGCCGTCCTTGGCTATCGTGTTCCTGATCACATCGGATCCCTTAAACAGTTTTTCCAGGTCCGTATTGCTCCCATAGCCCAAAGCACGAATCAGAGTAGTAACGTGAATTTTCCTGGTCTTGTCTATGCGAACCCCGATTGTCTCGGCCGCATCGCTCTCGAATTCCAGCCAGGCCCCCCTGTTCGGGATCATCACAGCCTGCAGGATCCTTCGCCCCGCCGTGTCCTCCTGCTCATCGAAATAAACGCCTGGGGAGCGAACCAATTGGCTCACGATCACTCTTTCAGCGCCATTTATGATAAAAGTGCCCTTTTCCGTCATCAGAGGAAAATCCCCCATGAAGATCTCCTGTTCCTTGACCTCCTTGACTTCCCCGCCTTCTTTGATGACGAGTCGCACCTTGACCTTGAGCGGTATGGCATACGTCATGTCCCTGTCCCTGCATTCGTCCACGGAGTAAGCAGGGTCCCCGAAGGAATAGTCCATGAACTCCAGAGTCAGATTTCCGGTAAAATCGGTAATGGGCGAGATGTCGTCGAAGGCCTCTCTCATCCCCTCCTTCAAGAACCAGTCAAAGGAATTCAACTGGATGTCAATCAAGGAAGGGATCTCGATGACCTCGGGAATCTTCGCGAAACTCACTCGCCCGTCTGTCGCTTCTTTCCGTACCACGCTCTTGCCTCCTTATAATATGAGAAACGCAAAAAAAGCCAGATTGAAAAACCTCAATCTCGCTTTACTCTGAGTTAAACAGCTCTGCTATTTGGGGAACACATCCAGAAACTTAGATATCTCTTGCCGCAAAAAAAACATTGGGTCTCCCTTCGAGACATAAACCCTGCATCCGGGTATCGCTTCACTTCTACAAAAGTGCATTATACTATAACACATATTTCACTGCTTGTCAATGGCCACCCGTTGCATTTTTTTATCCTGTGGATTAATTCTACAATGACTTCCACATCCCCTACCGTATCTTTTCAAAACCTGCAAAAAAAATTGTTTTCTTTTGTCTTGACATTTCTGCTTTTTTTCGATATAATGCCGAAAGACCCGGGCGGAGGTGGCGGAACTGGCAGACGCGTACGTTTGAGGGGCGTATGGAGTAATCCGTGGGGGTTCAATTCCCCCCCTCCGCACCAACTCTGGGTTTCCTCTAACCCCTCAGCTCATCTCGAATCTTTCTCACAGGAAAAGCAGGGAATTGAACGGGCTGTGAGCGCCGACCGGATAGGGAGGAAGAGCGGGCACGGATGCCCGCGGAAGCGAACTGCCGCGCCTGGAGGCGACGAGTAGGATGGCGAGGAGCCGGAAGGTCAATTCCCCCCCTCCGCACCAACTCTGGGTTTCCTCTAACCCCTCAGCTCATCTCGAGCCTTTCTCACAGGAGAAGCCGGGAATTGAACGGGCTGCTCCTATTTCGGCTCTCCCGCTATGACGATGTCATCCACCTGCCAGCCTTCCCTGACGACGGAGTTATCCGTTTTCACTCTAAAGCGAAGCTGCACATCTTTGCCTGCATAGGCATCCAGAGGGATCGCCTCCTGATGCCATCCCTGATTGCCGTCATAGTCAGCCAGGGTTTTCCAGCTTGCCCCCTTGTCGGCAGAGACCTCCACATATCCGTGGTCGTAGCCTTTCTCAAGGTCATGGGTCTCGGAAAAAATCAAGACCGGATTGGAAACCCTGGACAAATTTATGGGCACAGAGGTCATGGCGGCGGCTGCGTTGTTGTCATAGGGGCCGCCAGGGCTATCGGAACGAACCTGGCCTCTCCCTGAAACGGTATCCTTGCCCCACGGCTTCTCCAGATTCCAGAGGCTGTCATCCCCCTCCGAATCATCCTTGAATGCTATGGCTGCAGGCTTTGTGTCGGCCTGAGCCGTAACCATAGGGGATTGATTCCCCAGATTATCCGCCGCCTTGAGGGCGAAGTAATAAGTCTTGGCGGAATCGCCGGGTGGAAGAGAGACCCTGGCTGTCTGAGGGGTCCCTGACGGTCCAGGTTGCGGAGCATCTGCGGATTTTGCATCAGACCACGAAACCTGTCCTTCACCGGCCGGTCCATCCACGATGGGCCGGTCCGCATACCGCAACTCATAGCGGGAAGCTGTTCCTTCCATCCCATCGTCACCGGGCGCCGTCCACGCCAGATCCACATAAAGTGCCCCACTGGAGGGTGACTTGAACTCGGCCGGCGCCGCTGGGGGAATGGTGTCTTCCTCCAGGGCGTTCTTCAAATTCAATAACCCTCCGCTCACCATTTTTCCTGCAAAGGCCGGAACCTTTTCCGCCGTGTTGATCAGACGGTCTTTGAGCTGCTCGTTCGTGGCGCCCGGGTATTTGGACAAAACGAGCTTGGCGGCGCCCGCCACGTGGGGAGTCGCCATGGAAGTTCCGCTTTTCGAGCCGTACTTGTTCCCTGGGATCGTGGAATAGATGTTGTTCCCTGGCGCCGCCAGGTCAACGGTGGTCTTGCCCCAGTTGGAAAAAGAAGCCAGTTGATTCTTGTCCGTCGAGGCGGCTACGGAAACTATGTTCGGAAGATCAAAAGACGCAGGGTAAGCCGGTGAAGAATCATTGTCATTGCTTTCATTGCCTGCAGCAAAAATGTGAAGGGCGGGCGACGCCTTGAGGACATCGTACAAGGCTTGATTGAATCCCCCCCCTCCCCAGGAGTTCGAGGTGACTCGGGCGCCCATCTGGGCCGCATACATGTGGGATTTGATCGCATCGGCCAGGGTGCCTGACCCTGATGCGGAAAGAAATCGGATCGCCATGATGCGGGCCTGCCAGTTTACTCCGACCACTCCCTGGCCGTTGTTTCCCTCTGCGCCGATAGTTCCCGCACAGTGGGTGCCGTGGCTGTTGTCATCGGCGGGGTTCGCATTGCTGTCCCCGAAGTTATATCCGTAAACATCATCTATAAAGCCATTGCCATCGTTGTCAACTCCGTCGCCCGGCACCTCGCCGGGGTTTTTCCACATATTGTTCTTAAGCTCCACGTGATTGTAGTCTATACCTGTATCTATGACTGCCAGAACAGGGCCGTCCTTATCGCCCGTCGTAATCGTCCACGCCTCGGGGGCATCAATATCGGCATCAGGGGTTCCGCCGTTCTGTCCCTCATTATGAAGGCCCCACAGGCGTGAGTCCAGGTCATTGGGCTTGTTTTGTCCATTTGCGCTGTCACCTGCTTCGCTCTTGGACTGGCCCGCCGCGGGATCATCACTTCTTACAGGCTCTACAAGCCTCACAATGGAATTGGGCTCGGCGAACAATACGCCGGGTCCCCTGGATAATTGGATTTTCCCTTCATCCACGGACATTCCCTCAGGGAGCCTGACCCTGAACAACCGTCCGCCAAACTTGTCTTTCATCACATCTGGAATGTCGAACTCCTCCAGGACCTTGAAATCAACGCGACGCTGAAGCTCCTCCATGTCCTGGGTTGAAAAGGACTGACTCGTTTTGACAAGAAGCTCGTCAGGCACAAAATCCAGCTTCTTGGGCTCTTTCGTCTGAGCCGAAGGAACTATCTCAGGATTCTTCTCGAAACCCTTGATCTCGGCCATATCTTCCTGTGAGGAAATCTCCGCCGCCCCAGATCCCCGGGCAGCCGCCAGTGGATTGAAGCTCCCCACTTCGGTGGACACCCTTCGGAAAAAGTCCTGGTTACCCAAGGTTTGCGTTGTCATTTTTCCCCTTCCTTCCTCACCGCCCCTGAAAGTATGGGACGGCCAAAGTCCTTAGTCCATCATACAAGAAAACTCACGAAAAGTCGATTAACCGAAAATGAACTTTTGGATACAGACCTTCGAATGATCAGCGAACCCTTGTCCAGTAGTCGTACCCCGCCTTGGCGGCATACAGCCCCAGAGAGGCCCAGGTAGCGGCCGGAACAAAGGGGGATGCGGTCATAGCCACACCAAGGGCGGTATTCATGGCTCCGTCTACGACCTGTTTCTTCTCTTTCAGCTCCACTCCGCTCCTGAGCTGCATCGCGCCCAGAAAGGCAACGGGAAGTCCCACAAAGGGAGTAAGAACTTTAAGAATAGGCGCTCCTGCCACCTCCCCGAGAACGGGAAGGCCCACGCCGAAGATGCCTATATTGAGATAGGCGTTGGCCGACTCCAGGCCCGTGACTCTTCGCGATTCCGCTTCATACTGGTTCCAATACCCCTTTTCCCGCACGTCCAGAACAAGAAGCATGCGGTCCTCCGGATATTCTCCGAAGGGATATCGGTCCAGCCTGGCGAACTCGTCCCGAATTTCCCCTGGTACCTGATCAGGAGGGACGACGGGTTTTTGTTGCGGGATTTCAGCTTTCCCTGAAATGGGTGAAAGGGCTGTGGTTGTGACCATGTCTTTACTCCTTCGTGCAGTTCTTCCTTGTATTAATGCTAACATAGGGGCACGAAAAAATAAAGCCTGGTTAGGCGTCAGTTCATTTCCGGAACGTTAACTTCCGGCAAGAGCTGCTCGGGTCCTCCAGAAAACCCTTGAAAGGGAGCAACTGGGGCAGGAGGAGCAGTCGGGAAGCCTTTCATCCCTTTTCGGAAGAGCGAGATGATAGTCCAGGGTGCGTTTCATGACATCCTTGAAATTCACCGCCTGCATGAGCTGATCTGCGTGGGTGGAAAAGATGGCGTGAACTCGAATGTTCTTGTCATGAACATATTTCATCACTCGAGTCACAGAGTGAGCCGCAAGGGCGCCCGCAAGGCCGCACCACTGGGGATCTCCTTCAAAAAGCCACCAATCTCCTGTAAATACGACACCTCGAAAATGTATGAGGGTGTCCCCAAGGGAGTGTTTGGGGGCGTACACAATGGAAATCGGCTCTCCTCCGATATCGGTCTCCCGGACCTCCTCATCGAAAACATCGGTAAAAAGACCATTCTTCCATTTCTCCGGATTCACCGTGGGAAAAGGGCGGCGCCGAAAAAGGGACATATGAAGACGAAGATTCTCGGCGAGCTCCGCTATGGCTCGATGAGTGAGAAATCGGGCTTCTGGGAACAGATCCTTGTACTGATCAATAGAACCCATGTGATCTATGTGATGATGGGAGAGCAGAACGTACTTGACTCGCCACCCGCGCTCCTCCACAAATTTCTTGATATCACCCGCAGGCGATTCGTTCTCCCTGCGCTGGGGAGTCTCCAGCAAAGCGCATTCTCCGTTGTGATGGAGAATCCAGGCCCCACAGGAAAAGGGGCCATACCTTCCCATCAATATGATCCCATCGGCCAGGGGCAAAGCTGAGTCTTCCTGCGACATAACGGCAAACTTCCTTTCATTGCGATTATGTTCTTACAACACCTGGTGGGAAAATCCTGTTCCCGAACTTCCGGACCTTCCGCACAAGGAACGGTGGCAAGGAAGCAGAAATCTTCAGGGACAAGGAAAGGGGGGGGCAGGATGCCAGGATACTTCTTGATGGCTCTATTCCTTCTTACAGTTGGGCTGTTTCCCTCCGCCACGCTCCAGGCCAGGGTCCTGGAACCGGACGCGACGAAGCGCGTCCCTCCACAGGAGACGGTTATAGCGGGTGAGGGAATAGGTCTCGTGAAAATCGGCGGGTCTCTGATGGCCGCAAGAGAGCAGTGGGGTCCACCTGACAAGGAATTGGGGTCAGGATCGGACACCCTGTACAAATGGGACGCGATTCAAACAGAAGTACTGGTCAGAAAAGGCTCGATATACGTAATCAAGACTTCTCACCCGACCTTTCGAACAAGGGATGGAATCCGACCCGGAATCTCGATGAGCAAGCTCATCCGGCTCTGGGGCGAACAGTATGTGGTGGCACCGAAACAAATCCCCACAGAGGAAGAAACCCTGTCACTTCGCTCCTCATTTATCGGCCATCCGACCCTGAATCGCAAAAGAGCAAGCCCCCCGCTCCGGGAGATCCTTCGATCGTGCCCCCCGTGGTCGGCCTGACCGTGGCGGAAGCGCGGGAAAGACTTGCCGAGTGTGGCCTGATTGCGCCACCCTCCGTTTATTATGAGAATTCTGCGGAAAGGGCCGAGGCCAGGGACAAAGTAGTTGCCGTAAGTCCGCCGGAGGGAGCGAGGGTTCCAAAAGGTGTCACCGTTCTGCTTATTGCGGGGAGACCTGCGGACGCGCTTTCCCGGGAGAAACCGGGAAACTCGACCGGGCCGCAGGCAGAGCCTGAGAAGGCGTCCAACTCCCCATCCAAAAAGACCGTGCCCATGCCGACTGTAATCGGGTTCACCGTCAAGCAGGCAAAAGAGGCTCTTTCGAAGCAGGGCTTTACCAGGATCACCGTGACTGCGGCCCAGGCGGGACCCGATGAGGGGCAAATGCAAGTCTGGTCCACCCAGCCTGACCCTGGTGAGATTTGTACATTGGACCAGGAGGTCCTGATTTTCGCAAAAATTCCGTCATCGGAAAGCCGCACTCCCCCTCCTGCACCCACTCCCAGCCCGCCAGGACCCGGAGGGCGGTCCGAACCTGAAAAGCCACCTAAGCAGGAACCGCAACGGAAACCGGAAGATCCCATGAAGGCGATTGAAAGCATTCTGCGCATCCTGCAAATCTTCAGAAGACCCTGGTAGGATAGCGTTCGCTCACACAATCATTTTGAGGAGTGACGGCACTGTATGGACCTGTGGTTATAATAACTATGGTCCGCTTGGAGATGGAACCCTCGTAAACAGGACGACCGGCGTCAAAGTCGGCTCGGAGGCGGCTCCGCTATTGCTGCGGGGCTTATCACAGTGTAAGTTTGAGGAGCGACGGGACTCTGTGGGCCTGGGGCCGCCACATCCAGGGCCAACTGGGGGACAATACTACGACAAACAGGTTGTCGCCTGTGCCGATCAACGGGTATTGAGGTTCCCGACCACAGCAAAATCCTCGTAAAGTCACGAGGGAACCGATCTCCTCAGCCCCAATTCTTGCGTGGGCAGGGTAATTCTTTCCAGGGACCGTTGACAAATCCCTCAAAAAAAGGTATATATTAAATATAATACCTGGGTATTACCAGCATTCTGAGCTTGGAGCTTGCATGACATTGCACGAACAGCGACAGACTGTCCGGAAGCCGACCCGCTATGTCGAGCGAAGACGCTCTATTCGATATCCGGTATTCTGGTCTTCCGATTTGAAGGGTTCGGACTCGACGACAAGCGGTTGTTTCGGAATTCTTGTGGATGTGAGCCTGACAGGGGCGAAGTTGAGCACCAGCTCTCGCGTTGCCGTCGAAAAAGACGAGCCCATCTCACTCCAACTGCGAATCAGGACAAAGCAATTCTCACTCCTGGCCGTGGTAGTCTGGGTGAAGCACTTTGATAATCTGACAACCTTCGGCTGTCAATTCTTCGAGCCCCAGCCTGAGCTTCTTTCCCTTGTTCTTCAAACGGCCCATGCGTCACCTTTGGAGCAGAGCGACGATGAGCGAAGAACCCACAGACGGATTGCCAGCCTGATCACAACGGTGAACGAGGTTCTCTATTCTCCTTCCACTTTTATCACTTACGAGTCAGGCGGCGCTTTGCACAAGCAAACCGGAACACTTCAGAACCTCAGCCTTGGCGGCGCCTGTGTGGAAACATTCAAACCCCTCCCTCTGAAGGGGGAGATTCGACTCAAGATCGTATTCTCTGCAGATCTCCACATCTCCGTAAATGCGCGAATTGTGCGGTCGGTTACAAAGGGATATGTGACGGAATCGGGTCTAAGATTCTCCGAGATGGACGAGCAGTCGGAACTCGTGCTAAGGGCTTATCTTTCAGAAGGCGGGCCTGGAAGCGCACGGCACGAGGGCGGTCAAGAGGCAACGTAGCACCGCAGGCTATGGGGCATCGGGAAACTCTTTTTTCCAGGTTGAGACACGCCTCCATAAAGAGAGAATGAACAGGATCACCCCCAGGATCTGAGCGAGACCCGAGACAGCCAGGAGAATCCCCAGGGGACTCCCCGGGGAGAAGGTTGCGGGTTCCGAAAGGGCCCGCAAAAGGAGGCCGCCGTTCATCAATCCATAAATCCACCATACGGTGACTGCCTTGTATGGAGGTTTGTGGTATCTTGGAAACATCCATAGGGCCACGCCCATGATCATCTGGGTAATCCAGCCCACAGTCAGGAAATGGGTATGAATCAGTACCCAATGATAGGACAGAGCCTGCCCGGTGAGACCGCGCAAGATCATCCCGCCCCCCCCGATCAGAACACCGAGAATGAAATAAACCATGGATGTCTTCACGAAAAGGCGCGTCTCAAAAGGCACTGGCTCCGTTCTCCCTTCGGAATCTGTCCTGGCTGGAGACTATGACAAAAATCACGGCAAGTCCTGTATTTTTCTGATATGATGGTAGAAGGTTCAGTGAAGGGAATTGGGCTTGATGATAGATTGGCTTCACGTGAGTATGCGCTGGCTCCATCTGACGGCTGCCGTGACCTGGATAGGGGGCATGATGTTCGTGGTTCTGGTCCTTGTCCCCATAGTGAAAGCGGAGTTCCCTCCGGAAAAGCGGGTGCAGCTTGTCGCCGCGGTCGGCAGACGTTTCAGAGTCGTCGGCTGGGTGTCATTGACGATTCTGATCCTCACGGGCTTCTATAATCTGTGGGAAGTTTCTGGACCCGGTTTCATGTCCAACAAGACCTATCTCTCTTATCTCACCGCAAAGCTCGTCCTGGTCCTGATCGTGCTGACCCTGAGCATCCTCCACGATTTTTACTATGGCCCTCGACTGGAGAACTTCTCGGCCGATCCGTCCCAGGGGACATACTACCGGAAGCTCCAGCAAAAAGTCGTGCTCCTGGCCCGGGTTCACCTCCTCCTCGCTCTCGCAGTGCTCCTTTTGGCGAAAATCCTCACAGGGTAGCATTATCTCCAACCCAGCAGGGCCCTGGCCCCTGAGCTGATCCTGGCGGGAGTCCACATCGGCTCCGACAGGACGGTTACCCTTACGGCATCCACTCCCGGACGCCCTTCCAGGGCGCCCTTCACCGCCTGGGCAAGGGTCTCCTGCATCGGACACCCTGGTGTCGTCACAAGCATCAGAACATGGATGCTTCCCTCTTGAAACCGGATATCCTCGATCAGCCCCAAATCCACGACATTGATCCCCAGCTCAGGATCCAGAACAGATGACAGGTGTTGGAGCGCTTCCTCCTTGCTCATGGTCTCCTCCTTTTCTCTCGTTTTCAATATACATATGGGAATACGCGGATGCGCAAAGAAAAAGCAGGATCAGGCTCGAAGCCAATAGGCCCAGACCAGCCGCCTGGAGCACCCGCTCACTTCCCAGAAGAATTCCTGAAACTCCGATTCCCACGGATGTGTGGTAAAGCGCCAGTTGCGCCGTTACCCACGTCTCCTTCAGCAGATCCCTGGGCAATGGCGTAGGCAACCTGCCCGCCATGGGCCCGTAGTGGTGAAGCCATACAAGAAAGGGAACGATTTTCAACAACTGGCTGATTATCAGGCTGCTCACCGGGCCAAAAAAAAGAAAAAAGAAAAAGGCGATACCCCCCCTGCCGGCATTCCATGAAAATGTGACAAGTCCGGTATGATGCAATATCATGCAGACAATCAGAGGCATCCAATATAAGTATGAAATCAAAGAACCGGTCAGAGCCGGATCAGGTAGTTTCCTGACCCTTGAGCGTATGATCAAAAGCACCTGGACCAGATAGGAGACAAGACCGGCGATCAGCACAATGGTGCACAGCGACGCCACGCCTCCATACCCCGCAAATTGGGAAACAACCGTTCCAATAAGGCCCACATTGGTCAAGATGAGAGCGATCCATCCGGGTCTTGTGGAAAACCCGTGGGACAAAGAGAACATGGGTATGAGACGCAGGCTGACTCCCATGACAGTCATACCTATCCAGCCTGCGAAGGCAGCATAGACATGTGCGCGGAGCAGAGTGAGCTGGTCCACCGGCAGGAATGGATGAACCAGTTGAAATGCCAGGAGCACTCCGATGCCCAGGGCAAGGGTGAGATGGAGAATCGCGGATAGAATGTAGAATCCGATGAGGGTCAAGTTGGACGCCCTGACCACGGTCCCGAGCAGGTTGAGCACAAGAAGCAGGAGACCAAAGGCCGCCAGTGAGGCGAAAATGGGAAGAATCCGATACTCACTTGTTGCAAAAGCTGAAACCATGCCGATCCAGCCGCACAGGTAAACCGGCAAACTCACCCGAGACAGGCTCTGGCTGAAAAGAGGGGCATTCAGCAGGACAGGGGCCATTTGATGAAATGCCCCTGTCATTACGGAGGTGATCCATCCGAGGGCCGCCAGATGCACGAGAGCGAGAATTTTGGGATCAAGGAAATTTCCGCCGATAAGATCGCGGGAGGAAAAAAACAAGAACACGGAAGAGGCGACAAGGGCCAGAACCCCTGAAAAGAAATAAGGGAACACGATATTGGGTGACACCTTCTGCGATGGGCCGGGTGGAAACACCTAGTTCCCCCCCCTCCGGGCTCCCTTTTTTGAGGAAGGGTCTGTCTCCTTGTGAGATATCCGAATCTCGTAATGATTCTCCGCTATTTTCTCCGTCCTGGACGTAAAACCCCGTTCCGCCAACTGATCGTAAAGAGGAAAGGGCTCCCGTGAATGGTGGACAAGCACAAGACCGTTTCTGGGCAAAGAGGACAGGGTCTCCATTATCCTTACAAAAGGCTCAGGGGGCGGCAGGCCTCTCACATCCAGCTCAACGACATGTCCAGGAAGATCGCCGACACGATGGGAGACACCCTCTCCTGCCGAAGAGGCGTCTTTGGACTCCCTGGATCGAAAGAAATAGACGTGAAAAGCCCCCTCCTCCTCCATCAAAGCATGGGAGAATCCTTTCCCTGCCAGGATGCGAAGAAGGGGGGCAGGCTCGAAAGGAGCAACAAGGTGCAAGCCTTCCCCGGCGGACAGCCCTTTCACGGTTTCCATTATGAGATCAAAGGGCTCCTGCCCTGATGCTATGATGGCACGAACGTCAAGATCCTTCCAGGGAATGTCAGGGATGGTCTTTTCAGCACAGCGGACTCCTGCCCCCTGACCCCCGAACTCTTCCCCGCCGGAACAAGTGCCAGCCCCTTGTTCCGGCATTTCCGGGGCGCCGGGTCCGTGTGCCGCTCCGTTGAGGATTCTCAGAAGCTCCACAGGATCCATTCGGGCAACCTTTGCCGCGTCTCTGACCGTTACCAATGGCGCCATCATCTTGCGAAGAACCGGATTTCGAAGCCTTTCGAAATGGGGATTCGCAGATGTCAGCACTTCAAGCAGATCGGGATGGTCCTTGAGTAACCTGGAGATGCGAGTCTCCAGCGTGATGGAGGTCATGCCTTCCGCCCTGCCTTGTCTCTCAGCTCAGAAAGAAGCATATCCAGTGGTATTCTGTGGGCGCTGGCGGCCGCTTGAATCGTCTTGGCCCCACCGCAGCAAGAGTCAATGCCGTACTTGGAAAAAACCTCCACAGTTTCCGGATGTCCGAGAAGCACATCATTAATGATTTGATCTTGAGTAATCATGAGTATCCCCTCCTTAACCGAAGAACTTCTGCAACCATCAGGCGCATACTCATGTTACCCAATAGGAGGGGTAGCAAACAATGACAAAAGTCACGCCCCTACCTGACCTCCCCGGTCAAGGGCAATGGCATGAAGTTTCTTGTGATTCGCCACCCAGGGCCTGGGGGTGACGCCGGAGGCTGGGCGCCCTAAGGCGCGGAGCAAACTGCGACCCACGCTTCGCGCGGGTACCCCGACTGGGGGATGGGAGTTTGCGAGCACTGTGGGCTGCCGCAGGTGGCAGGACCCGCAGGCCCGTCAAATCGCGAGAAAGCTAAGACCATTGCCGTCAAGGGGGCGGGAAATAGGGGAGCTATTCCCTGAACGCCTTCTTTGGCTTCTTCTCATCCTTCTGCTGCTTCAAATCCACAAGTTTCTGATATTCGCTCAAAGCCTGATCGTACTTACCCTGGAGCTCATAGAGCCTGCGCAGATTCTCGTAGGCCCTGTCAGTTCCGCGCTTCAGTGCGAGCACCTGCTGCCATTGGCTTGCGGCCTCAGCGAGGTCTCCCTTGCGCTCATAGAACCGTGCCATGGCCTCATGGACTCTTTCAAGTCCGGGTTTCTGTGCCAGGATCTTCCTGTAAAGAGAAAGTGCTTCATCCCCTTTGCCCTGTTGCTCCAGGACTCGAGCCAGATTCTCCTGGGCCCGCTCCATGCCGGGGCGCAATAAAGTCATTTTCTCGTATCTGGCTCTGGCCAGGTCCCACTGCCGAAGCTGCTCAAACAATCGCCCCATGTTCTCCAATGTCTGCTCACAGCCAGGCTTGAGATCCAGAATCTTCTGATATTCGGCGAGGGCATCCCGGTATCGGCCATCCTGCTCGTAAATCCGGGCGATCCGCTCGTGAAGCCACTCGATGCCGGGTTTCATTTTCAGGACCTTGGTATAAATGGAAACGGCTTCCCCATATTTCCCCTGGATCTCGTAAATTCTTCCGATCCTGTCATAAAACCGCTCAGCACCCGGAAACAGGGTCAAGGCAGCCTGATACTGCTCCAATGCCGCCTGCAGATTGCCTGAAACCTCGTAAAGCCGGCCCAGGCCATCATACAAGGCGTCCTGGCCGGGAGAAACCTGCAAGGCAAAGCGATATTGGGCGATGGCCTCCGCGATCTTCCCGTTGCGCTCATGGAGCCGGGCCATATGGCGATAGAAACGCTCGACCCCGGGCTTGAGCTCCAACAGCTTCTGATACTGTGCCTGGGCTTCATCATATCTGCCCATCTGCTCGTAAATGCTTGCGAGCCGCTCATAGTCATATTCCGTCCCGGGCTTGAGCTCCAGGGCCTTGCCGTATTGTGAGGCCGCTTCATCGAGCCTGCCTTGCAGCTCACGGATGCGACCGAGGCTCTCGATTGCAGACGCCGCCTTGGGTCGCAGCTCAAGAGCTCTCTGAAAATTCTGTGCCGCCATTTCCAGATTCCCAAGGAGCATGTGGAGGCGTCCGATGTTTTCATAAGCCCTGTCCGACGCAGGCTTCGCCTTCAGGAACTTCTGATATTCCCCTATGGCTGCTTCCAATTTCCCTTGCTGCTCATAAGCCCTGGCAGCCCCGGCATAGCCCGCTTCCTGCTCGGGATCCAGGTCCTGACTTTTCAGGAAATGCTGCAAAGCCTCGGGCAGTTTCCCCTGCTCAATGCACTCGTTTCCCGATGCCGACTCGGCCCTCGACTGCTCGTCGGCCAGTCCCGGGGAAACCCATCCTACCAAAAAGATCACCGCAAGACAGAACAAGAAGAACCATACATTGATTCTTGACATTCTTCAACCCCCTCCGTGCTTGAAAGATAGCGACTTTCCATATTCTCAGAGCATCCTCTCCGATTCCTGCCGTGAGAAAAATTCACAAAGATGCAAAGTTTTGTTTACATCTTTCCCACACGTGTTATCTCCGTGTTTCAAAAGAGTGATTGGGCTGTCATTTCAGGACGGGAAAATGGCTGTGAAAGACTTGAACTTGTAATCTGAAAGGGGTGAACAAGCGGAGGGAAGCACGAAAACAGACGCGTGAGGAAAGGTTCTCTGTCGCAAAATATTCAGGAGGTGTAAGATAATGGCAGATCCCCTAGGCAGAATCAAACCAGTCGGCGGCCCCCCCCCCATGTTCCCTACGAGCAATTTTGGCAATCTCGGGACTCAGGGCGTGAATCCCTTTGGCGGACCTGGAGCTACATTCAACCCCAGCGGTCTTCAAGCCCCCGGCGCGCAGGGTGACCAAAAACAACAGTTACAGCAAATACTTCAAATGTTGATTGGTTTGCTCCAGCAGCTTCAAGGCGGCGGCCAGCAGCAACAGCAGGGCGATCCCGCGAAGCAGGCTGGTCAGCAGCCCGGACAGGACCCGACAAAGCAGCCGCAAAACGGGCCCGCAAGAGCCGAGGGTCCCGGCAATCAGCAGGCCCAGCAGAACTCCGGTGGCGCCTCTGCGGCCGCTGCCGCCTCCGCGGCAGGTGGGTCCGCGGCAGCCAGTGCCAGCGCAAGTGCGGGAAGCGCCAGCGCATCCGCCTCTGCAGCCAGCTCGGCTGTCATGCCCCAGTACATACCCAATGCGGTTCAGCCGACTCAGCAGCCGCAGCAGTTGCCCCCTGTGGCGAATCAGCCTCAGTATCCCGGGATACCCCAGTTCCCGCAACAGCCAAGACCATTGCCGCAACAGCCCCTCCTTGTATAAGGGGAAAGATACCGACTCGAACGAGGCGGCCGGCAGGCCGCCCCGTTTAGCAAACCGTTGCAGCAACATCCGGAATCGGATACAAAGGACCCTTGTTTTCCCCCGCTCAGCAGGGCAGAGGGTTGAGAGCCATTTCACAGGACAGCTACAGAGAAACATCCCAGGAGCAAGTGCTTGATCCGAGATTCCTCGAGAAAGCTCTCAAGTCCGAGGACTACATAGCGGACGGCATCGGCTTCGGCCTGAGCTTGATGTTCTACGGGCTCATCGGTTGCGCCTTTGGAGCAGGAGCCGGCGCAGTCGGCGGCGCGGCGCTCGCCAATGCTCTGGGAGGATCCACACTGGCTGTGGTCCTGAGCGGAGTCGGCGGAGGAGTAGCAGGCGCGGTGGTGGGCGGAGGCATAGGGGCCACCATCGCATCAAGACAGCAGTTTTAGAGAGCACGAAACACAAGGCCGCTCAGCAGAGGAGTCTGAGCGGCCTTTCCATCTTCTTGCAACTCCGGGGCTCTCCTGGCGAGCCCCGGGAAACGACTGCCAGGTCAGTCGAAAAGAGAAATCTTATGGTATCTTACAGGTACCCTGTCCAGGCGTCCGATTCCGCCTTCGAGTCAAAGGTTCCCAATTCCTCAACAGTCGGATAATCCGCAATAGGAAGGGGCCACTCCTTTTCAAGGTCCCCCATTGTGCACAAACGACCGTCATAGGATATGATTTCCTGCTGCGGATGATCCGCAGGACGAACGAGAAGACTCTCTTCATGAAGCTTCATCTCGTGACACCTCCACCTTCCGTGATCAATTCGATCACATTATACCCAGGAGGTGGAGGGCCTAAACATTCCCTTCCCCGTATACGTTTCCCTGTTAGAAACCCCGCCTACTTGCTCTCTGTCGCATCATCCAGCTTCTTACAGATGTCAATGAATTCCGGAAGGAGCTCTGCGGCGAAACGCAAGCCCGATTTCGTGAAACCCTCGTATTTCGGGGATCTCACGAACTCGCGAATATCCACTTTCGGAATGCTGCTCTTGTCGTTTTTTACCACGGAGAAAACGATGTCCGTGGTATCAGTCTTTGACAGACGTCCTATTTCTTGAAGATCAGCCATCAAGCACCTCCCTGATTTTGCTTACCCGCTCACACAAACATGACACAACACTTTGCTCACATCCACCATGTCCTGAATGTGACAGAACTCGTTCGGCTGGTGAGCGGATTCCTCCATTTTGGACCAGACGGCGGCATGAAACCCTGCCCTCCGAAATAACGCCGCCACGGTCCCTCCACCGATTCCCATGGGTCTGGCTTCCACCTTGAGGACTTCATGAACCGCGAGAGACAGGGA
>JACPDT010000132.1 GCA_016183865.1 Armatimonadota bacterium
CGGCCAGAAGGTTTAGATCGTGAAAAACGGCTGCATATGTAGGGATCCGAGGTCCGTGTCCATATTCCTGCCGAAAAACACTTCCCAAATCAAGATTTTTCGCGGTTCAGAGAGCCCTTTTATCAGGGGCAACTAGATTAGGCGTCTGGACCCGTCTTTTTCTTGATTCCCTGAAAAGGAAAAGTGCCCAAAACGGCTTCGGTCCCGCTGAAGCCTCAGAGGATCAAGGGAAATGAACATACCGCAGCAGGCAGATCTCTCAGTCTCGGCAGTTTGACTTCTCAGGGAAAATTCTGTAGAATAGGAAGCGTGAAACTGGAAAATCTCAAACAGTTCTGCGAGGAACATGGCATCGAGCTCATCGTGCTCTTTGGGTCCATTGCCTCCGGCAGGTCACATCCCGCCAGTGATGCGGATATTGCGGTGAAGCTTGGACCAGGAGCTGATCTTTCGAAACTTGACTTAGTCTATGAGTTTAATGACTTATATCCAGCCAGGTCCATTGATCTGGTGTGTCTAACCCAAAATACGGACCCTCTCCTTCTTTATCAGATTTTTTCAATGGGGCAACTTCTTTATGAGAAAAATCCAGGCGCCTTTGTCGGGGAGAAGCTGAGGGCGTGGAAACTTTACATTGATACGCAAAAACTGCGCCGGATGCAAAATTCATACCTGAATCGCTTTCTGAAGCAGATCAATCATGTCACCTGAGATTGTTCGCAAGAAGCTCGTGCATATGACTACCTACTTAAGAGATCTCCTGACCCATCGGAACATCTCTTTTGAGGGGTTCAGGGAAAAGCACTACGAGATAGAGCGTCTTCTTGAGCTTCTCGTGGTTGCGGCCAGTGACATCGTTTTTCATCTTATTACTGCGCGCGATGAGCCTGTGCCCACCTCTTACAGAGCCGCGTTCTTGAGAGCCGGTGAATTGGGCATCATCAGCGAAGGATTGAGCAAGAATCTTGCCCGTGCCGCAGGACTCAGAAATATCCTGGTTCACGAATATGAAGAGATTGATGACACCGTAGTCCACCGCAGCATTCCATCAGCCATAAGGGATTTTTCTGCTTTTGTAGAGGAGCTCTCCGGTTCTCAAGGCTTCCACGGTCAACCTTGAAGGGTGCAGGAAATGCTCGTTTTGGCCTGAAACTATCGTATGAAAAGAGTTGACCCCTTATTCGGAAGGAAGGTACAGACGTGAACAAGTCCACAACACAGCTTGCAATAGGATTGCTGCTGGCCATTGCTGTTTTCAGCAATTGTGTCTGCGCGCAGGGCCTTGGAAAATCCAAATCGAAGGCCCGGGAGAAGGCGACTGTCGAAGCGTCACAAGCACTTCTGCCGCCGTCAGAACCGGTTTTCACCGAGCGCCAGTTACGTGTACGGGGGAAACTACCGCCAGGCCTGCAAAAGAAAGTCCAGTCACTGCCTTTCGAGCTGGAACGCCGGTTAACCGTGTTGCCTACCGGTTACCGGCGTGTAGTAATCGCCGGTAATGTCATCCTGATGAACGAAAAAACCGCGCTGATCTATGATATCATCCGGCAAGTGATCAGGTAAACCCGGCGTCCAATGAACGGCCAGGTGGTGGAACGCTCATCCTTTTGCTACAATAACATGAGATTGTACCGGCGCATCTGAGATCAATCGGTTCACAGGGGTACTAGACAACCGCGAACTCGGTGGGAATATTATAGAACGGGGTATTGACAAGGAAGAGGAGGGGTGCTTCGTGTCCGACCCCAGGGATGAGAAACTCAAGCCCGTGGATTCCATAAAGCCGAAAACACCAGCGGTCGTGCAGGATGGAGGGGGAGGAACAGGAGGGTCTGGAGGGACAAATCCCCCGGGCGCGCCAGGAAAGGAAGATCCCGGAAGGCCCAATAATACAGTGGGCTCGCCTGTCGTGTCGCCGGTCCATCCTGATCAGGTTCACGGTCTGACGCCGCCTCCAGTATCGCCGACACATCCGGATCAGGTTCACGGCCTTGTGCCGCCCGAACACGGGGACCCGTTCTCACCTGAGGATGGAGTTAACCTCACCGAAGAGGGGCAGGCGCTGGCGGCAGTGCAGAATTTCAATGTCCAAGGGGATCCGGAGGAGGTAGAGAAGCTGCAAGACGGGCTGGCTGTCCTCTCGACCCTGGATAACGAAGATGCCCAGACCATGCTGCAGGCCTTCGAGGAGAGAGGGACTGTGATCACCTTCGGCGATACACACGGCGCGGGGGCGCTGTATAAGCCGCTCAGCCTGAACCCCCTGAACAGAGGGGCGGATATAGTGATCGTAAACGAGGAGTACAGAGACCGCCCTCCTGAGGAAATCGCCGGATATATCGCTCTTGAGGGTGTGCACGCACTCCAAAACAACGGAGACTTCGGCGACAGGGCTGTTACTCAAGCCGAGTACGGCTATGCAGCCGGTGACAAGATCCTCACCGGCGAAAGCCCGATCATCACAGGCGCCGAGACCGACATGGTCCTGAGGGGTGTTCCGATCCTTCAGGAAATTCGGGACAAGACCGGAGTTGCAAATCCGGTGCTTGCCGAGTTGGAGCCCCTGGTGGCTCAAGGCCCGGAATACGTCGAGAACTTAATTAAGGAGAATTATCCGGCAGTTGCTCAGGTATACTGGAACTCCTTCGTGCAGGCCATCCAGAACACCGATCCCGGAGTGTTTCCAGAGGTCAACTCGGCACCGTAGGATTCGGCTACTTTCCAAGCAGGAACGTCCACCTGGCTACGATCCGGTTTGAGGTCTGCTCCGCATTGGGGTCTCCCAGGACAATGTAGAGGTCTTCATAGACACCGAGGCGGTTTCTGAAAACAAGGCTCAAGTTGCTGATTCCCTGGCGGCTCCACCTCCATTGCCAGGAGAGGGTCCTCTTCGGGTCAAATTCGTAGAAGAAAATGGCCCGGCTGAGGGAGCTTCGGTCTGTGGCGCCCTGGTCAAAAAGCTGTTCTATGGCTTCCAGGGAAAGGGAAATCTTGAGCTTCTTCCAGGGCCATAGGTTGGTTCCGGCCACAAAGGTTCTCAGCTCCGAATCCCTGAACCTCCCGATGGAGTAGGAAACGCTTGTGCTCCTCCAATCCCTTGAATTGTACGAAAGAGATATCTTCGTGCTGTCATCCTTGAAAGGATCGAACCAGCCGCGACGCCCGGAAATTCCTATATCAAAGCGGTTCCTGAAAGACAGAAGCCCCCAGAAATCCAGCGCTTCAAGATAAGGAGAGCCGTCTCCATGGCGATCATTGGCATAGAAAAGGCCGGCCCAAGACTCCCTGAAGGGACCTGTGGAGTGCTCTTTCCAGTATTCCCATCTCAAACCGTATCCGTAAAGGTCCCGATATCCGACATATCCGTCCCTTGGGTCGAAGTTTCGCCCAATGGCGACATAGTCTGCGCTCCATTCGCTGTTATTGGTGGAATAGGTAAGGCGGGTCTCCAGGGCCCTGCCGGAAAGGGTGGATTGGGAAGACGCCAACTGAGTGGTCCACAGAAAGTTCTTTCTGAGATACCAGGTGCTGTCAAGTCCAAGTGTTGTATCCTTCCCTACGGAATCCCGGGTTTGACCGGCAAAACCGCCCAGGATCAGGTTCGGCCCCACTTCCCTCCGAATTCGGGCAACCGTATCCTGCCGATCGGGTCTGCGCGTATCCACAAATCCCAGGTGCCAGGGACCGGTCTTTCCCGTAAGCTTGGTTCCCAGATCGAAGCGGTTGATTCTCCGTGAATAGAAGAGGCGAAAGAGCTTTGCATTGGTATCCAGATAGCTTGACCCCTCTTTGAAGAAAGGGCGATATTCCGAAAGAAATCGCTCTGTCAACTGAGGGATGATGGTCTGCTCGTCCAGCTCCACATCGGAATAATCCGGATAAAGGGCCAGGTTTCCGGTCAATGTGGATGAGAAGGGGTGATTCACGTCCAGTCCCGGCGTGAAGGATTCGCGGTTTCCTTGATTGTTTCCATCAACGGGAAGACTCCAAAAGACCGTGTGCCCCAGCCACTGGGTCCTGGCTTTGTGCTCTTCTGGAAGCACAAGGCCCGTAAGTGTCGCAAAATACTTGGGGTCAACGGAGAAGTAACCCGAAAAGTGCCATGCGCTGGTCTCCTCTTTTCGCTTCTGAAACCGAAAGAGGTTGATTCCCCATGTCTGGGCGCCGCTTCCCTTGTGATGGAGAACGGAAAAAGGAATCGCCATTTCCACACTCCAGAAGTTCTCCCCCTTGTGGACGGCTACTTGCCAGACGGCATCCCAACCGGTGTCGCGGGTGCTCCCGGCTACGGGAGTTCCGATGGGATTCGCACCAAATACATAATATCCGAGGCCGTCGTGGTACGTATCCAGGTAAACGGCCACCCGATCGTCGAAATCCAATGGGCCGTTGCGGATGGTCTGGGTGGAGGCGAGCTTATCCATCCTGGACTCCTCGCAGAGGAAGGCCACATAGAGGTGGGTGGAAGTGGCGGCTACGTGGGCCGTGGTCTTGTCTTCGGTAGGCTTCGAGGTGACAAGGGAAACAAAGGGGGTCAAGGGTGAAGCGTTTTTCCAGAAGGGTTCATCAAGAAGCCCGTCCAGAACGGGAGGCGCCGAGATCTGCAAGGCTTGCACACCTTCAGCCCGGACCCCGCCTGACAGGAGAAAAAATAAAAAGAAAGCAGCGCAGACCACCCGCCAAAGAGCCACTCACAGCCTCCGCAACATCAGGGAAAACATCTCCGCCTGTTCCAGAGCGTCATCCAGGGCATTATGAGTGTGTGGCCTGGAAACGGGAAATCGTTTTCGCACATCTTTTTTCGTGGTCCTCCCCCAACTGGTTCCTGTAATGCCCATATAATAAGCCTTTATGTCCAGCCCGCTGATTCCAAAGGGATTGCGACCGAGGAATCTCATGAAATACCAGTGGGTGAACATCCAGTCAAAGGTCGCATTGAAGGCGACGAAGACGGGCCTCCCGTCTCCGCATACCGATCGGACCCAATGCTCGAACTTCTCCATGGCCTGAGGCGGCTCGGTTCCACGCTCCTTGAGCTCTTCCAGGGAAAGGCCGCACACTTCGAGGGCCTGGGCCTCGAAATTGTCGTTCAGGGGCTTGAATTCAATATAAAAGGTCTGCGTCGGGTCCTCTACAACACATGCCCCGAGTGAAAGCAGGCTGTACTCACCCGGAATGGAACCGGAGGATTCGATGTCAACAGAGATGTAAACCTCCTTGCGGGCGATTGCTCCTTCTTTCATCAATCGCGCCGCACAATCCCTGCATCCTGCATCCAGGCCTTTACCTGAGCTTTGGCTTTGGCGTCCTGTGACAGGAAGCGGCCCTGGGGGTCATATATCTTGAAATAGGGAACCAGGTGGACATCATTGTCCCTGGCCGCAGGTGAGGCGAAATCTATTCCGGACTCGCCGGGGCGGTTGATGTTGATTCTCTTTACGGCGAGATCTCGTCGAACCTGTGTCAGCTTTTCGAGCAAAGGTAGCATCTGGGTGCTGGGCACGCAGTTGTCGCTGTAGAACTCAAAGATCGTGTGTTTGCCCATGCTCACATGCTGTGAAGGGTCAACAGACCTGCCGGGGTATTGCTCATTGATGATCTCGATCCGGACGGGCGCCTCGGCTGGTGGAATCAGGGGATTCCCTGCCGGGCGATTTCGAGCCGGGGGGGAGCAGCCGATTGCAAGAGCCAGGAGAGAAATGAAGAAAAAGCACCAGGTCAAGTGTCGAGTCTGCATTTCTTTCCCCTCCCTGTAAGCATTTTTTCCCTCCCGCGAAAGCGGGATGGCCGCGACCGGGACACTCGAACAGAAACCGGTATCTTCGACCCTTTCCTCCCTTTACCTGCCGGGCGAAATGTTTACAACTATTCTACCGCATTTCAGCGCCTTTTGTGGTATTCTGGAAGCGGATAGGGACAGCACAAGGGCTGCCTGACATGTACGGAAGGAGAGGAAAAAACGATGAATTCCACGTTTTCTTTGATAGGCCCCACGATTGGCGACATTCATTCTCGCCCGAGCCGGACGCGACAGAGCGCGTCCCTCCAAGAGTCGGAAGGCTATGTCGAAACAGGGGATCGTCACGTTTCAAGCCCGGTGGAGACGAATGAAGTGACCCGTCAGCTTGATGACCTGGCCAGGATCGGAAGAAGCTCCGGCCTTTCGGCACTGGAGATTGACGAAACGACAGGCAAAGTGGCGCTTCTGGATGAATCCAAAGTAGAAAACCTCCCTGAAACCCGACACGTCCTTCCCCTGCGGCTCGATCCTCTGCGCAGTGCTTTTGACTCGATCGAGAAGAGCGATCCCTGGCTTATGGAGCGGAAGCCTGTCTTCTACTTCGATTTGGCGGGACAGGTTCACATTGACTATGTGAGCCTTGCAGGTTTCGTGGTGGACCCGATGGGAAGCGTCCTGTCCCGTTCCGTGAATCCGTGGTAAGATAAGGGAAGGAACACGCCGGTTCTTCCCAGAGAAGTATCACGACCATCTCCTGTTCCTCGGGTACGCGGCCAAGGCCCACCAGATTGGCATCCTGTCTCTGCCCGTCGTCGCCATCGCTGTTATGGTTTGGGAGCCGATCTCTCTCCATGCTGAATCGAAAAGTTTGATCTTTTTTTGAGCCCCCCTTGTGACAATCCTGTAGAAAGTGAGAGAATAGCGGGAGGGAGATCTCAGATGATACCGGTAGACAGCGTTCTGCAATTTCAACCCCTTTTGCAGCCCCTGGCTGCAGTTTACAGCACTCCCGGAGCAGTGACCGACGAGGCGGCCGGGTACAGGGACGAAGTCTTTTTCTCTCCTGACGCCCTCCGCATCCTTGGCGAAGATGAAGCTCCGACCGATCCACCTCTCCGCGACGCCCTGGGAGGGGACCCTGCCTCCTACTACCTTAGCCAGCTTCGTTCCCCTCATAATCCCAATGAGGACCAGCTCAACAAGAACAGGAACTGCGGACCTGCCAGCCTGGCGATGGTTCTCAAAGCTTTCGGAGCAGAGCCGCCGGACTTGAAGAATCCGGGGGATACGAATGAGTTCATAGAGAAAACAAGGCTGGCTATGGGGGGAGGCACGGATGAATCGGTGGGGACCACTGTAGATATGGTGATTGACGGCGCCGTTAAGAGCGGTCTGAACGCCCGCAAGTTGAAAGATTCAAGCTTGGACGAGATTGACAAGGCATTGGCTGCCGGTGAGCTGGTAGTGGCTCCAGGTGTTCCTAAGAACGGCAATTTCTCCTGGGACAGATTCTCCGGAGGTCACTTGCTTGCAGTGGTGGGAAAGACAGAGAGAGATGGGCAAACCTATTACATCATCAATGACCCTTATAGCACGCGTGATCCCAAGACTGGAGAGCGGGATTACGGTCCTCACCTGGTCACTCCGGAGCAGTTGAGCGCTTATCTCACAGGACCGGGAGCGGCGATCTCCAAACCCAGGCCGGAACTGCCTCCGGCGGGACCCACCGTGCCCGGCAAGGGGAGCCGACACGAACCGGTGTGAAGTGTGCGCTCTTGTATTTCAAATCACTCCGCTTCCACAGGGATAGAGAATGAGATCGTGGTTCCCTCGCCGAGTCGGCTCTCTGCCCAGATAGTTCCACCGTGGGCTTCTATGAGTGACTTCTCAGAGTTTACCGGCAGCCCGAGCCGCTTCTGCCGCTACGGCTATTCCTCCGATTGCTGCGGAGACTCCCAGACCTGCCTTCAGCCCGAAAGCAAGCGTGGCGCCACCCGCGATAGCGCCGGTTATTAGGTTCAGACCGCATTGACCCTGGAAGCTACCCCAGGAAACATCGCCACCCAGCTCATTCCATAGCTTGAGACCGGGTATGCTTGTGAGGCCTGTAAGGCCGGCAAGCAAGCAGAGTGCGCCAAGTACTGGGTCAACTGCTGTTCCCACAGCAGTCACCGCAGGTGGGAGTCCCATAGTGAGCCCTGTTGCAAGCGGCATGGCCACGAGATCACGGGCGATCAATTTGGCGTCACGTCGAGCCTCTTTGAACTTGTCGCCTTGAGATACTTTCTCTGAGAGCCTTCCTGCGTTGATTGGAGTAATGCCTGTGAAATGACTTGAGATAACCATAACTTTGATCCCTCCTACCGAATCTTTTGTCCAAATCACATTATAAGGCATCGCTCTGTGACAATCAAGTTCCTGACGGGCTCCAAAAAGTGCATTGGTGATGCCCTCGGATTCCGAGTATGCTGCTCTCCTTTATCCGTGCTCTGACCCTCCCACTGAGATCCCCCGGATATTTTTTGGAGAGTGGAGGCACGGTGCTATAATACCGTCAAAACTGGTGTGAGGGCCGCCCTGTTATAGCTTGTTGTAAATGGACCTCAGCTTTTCCAGGAAGCTCTTTTCCGATTTGGAGGGATTTTGCCTTTCACTTTCAGGCATCAGAATGTTCTTGATTTTCTTCAAGGCCTCCGCCTGCGCACTTTCTTCGTCGCTTCGCCAGTCGCGTTCAGAGAATTTCCTGGCAATCTGGGCCAGCATGGTCACTTTCTCACTCGGGGAATCCTTCATAATGGCATCAAGGAATACTCTTCCCACAACGCATCTCATTTCCCAATCATCTTCGGAGATTGCCCGCCTGCACTCAAGGGCGATGGCAGGAAGCATGTTGATCAATGGCGCCGATGTCTTGTTCTTCGCCAGGCTTTTCAAATTGCGCAATGCTACGTTTTGCAAGGCCACGGCCGTTGCGTCACTGCTGAGACTGCCGCGACCATGAAATTTGTTTTCATCTTCTTTTGGAACGTTTGCAAGCACTTCCTGGAAGAGCTTCGCGAGCTGCGCCTCGTTTTGATCGCTGCAATTCCTTGATATTTCATCCAGAAGGACACCGAGAATGCGGCGGGTAGCCGCCTCCGCCATATGGATACATGGAACCTCCTCTGCCGCACGGAAGAGAATTCCATCAGGCGAGCCGTCTGCTCCATCCGACAAAATCTTGAAAACGCACTTCTGAAGTCCCACAGCCGGTTCTCCGAACATGTGCTCCGCTTTCGAATCGGTATTTTCCCTGACGAGTTGCAATAGGAACCTTTCAGTACCACTCAACTTTTTCTCCAAAATGAGGTCAAGATACCGATTTCCCAATTCCCACGCGAAGTCAAAATTCTTCAGGTCGGCAAGGGTTTCCATGGCATCCTGCGCGATGATTGCATGTTCTGTGGGAGGGGCTCCGGCCTTTTCGAAGTTTGCTTTTGAGGTGATGTTCTTTTTGGGAATTCCCCTGATTTTCTCGAGTTCTTTCTCCAACTCCTTTGCTCTTTCTTCCGCCCCTATTGCGGATCCGGTGAGGAAGCCGAGGGTGCCTGTCACTGCTGAGGCTTCGTCAGGATTTTGCTTTGCAAACCTGGTGAGTTTGTCCATGGCGTTCCTGGTTTTCTCGCCGATCTTCTCATTGAGCAGTTCCTTCCGGCTAATCCCCTTGTCTTCCAAGGATATCGGGTTCCCAGAGTGTTCTTTTCCGTTTCCGCTTATGGACAAATTGTGTCCCGGTGAATAGTTTGACGATCCCAAAGCTCCAAGCATCTTCTTCCCTCCAGTTCCGGGCACCGGCTCTGCATCTTCCGGTCCCACTGGAGACATTCTAAGTGATCGTGGCGTGACAAGCAAGTTCCAAAGAGGTTCCAAAATTTTCGCGGAGATTTCCTTCTCCAGGACTCCGGGTAGCTCCTTATGGAGAATTTTCCGAAATCTCCCCCCTTGCCCTGGTGTGAGGGCCGCCCTGCGCATCAGCTCACCATAGGCGAGAGCGTCGGGGAGATCGCTTTCATGGCCATGGAATCGGTGATCACCACCCCTTCGAAACCCATTTCTCCCCGGAGGAGGCCTGTGAGAATCAAAGAAAAGTGCTCGCTTCTACCGCTCTTTCCAAAGTTTAACAGGCTATTCATCGGCGCACGCGATTTCGAAACAAACTTCGGTTATAATATAGGCACAAGAAGAGTTCGCAGTGCATACAGAGTGCGAAACAAACTGAATGTGGAGGGGGAGTATCTGTGGGCAGTTCAGTTTCTTACATCGGATCAAACATCAACCGAGTAGGCGAGCGCGTGGATACCCGTGAGTCTTATCTCGTAAGAGGGAAAACCGCGCAAGGAGAGCCCGTTATTCAGGTGGATTCGGACCGCGATTACGTTGTCTCGGAAAAAGACCCTGCCCTTGTCATCAGAACGGAAGAATGTGGTGAATGGAAATGGAAGCCCGTCACCGATATCGCCCAATTGAAGCAGTTCCTGGAACGTGCGTCTGCGAAAGAGAAAAAGGAGCAGCTCGGGTTGTGGAGAGATGCACATAGGTGGCTCGTATTCGGGAAAAAAGACGGCATACCGCAGAGTAAAGAAGTTACACCCATGGGTGAACGTTGGGATTCTCTCACATTTCACAACAACGAAACCGCGACTGATTCTCATGGCAGGACGTGCGCGTGGGCCAGGCATTACAGCCGCGTACAGGCCCGGGACGTGAAAGTCACTCTTATGCAGACCGCAGGCGGGCCCCTGGCAGTTCTGGAGGAGCCTCAAGAGATCGGGCGCACGGAGGTCAAGTACGTGACGGTCTGGGGGATCAACGGTGCGGGAGACTCCCTCCCTTACGAGACCTGGACCAAAATCCACCAGGCTTCGTAAAACAACGATTTTCCTATCCTTCCTTCTTGACAGCCAGGGCGGCGATGGTCCTGCCGATGCTGATCGAGGCAGTGGCAGCGGGTGAGGGCGCGTTCAGGACGTGAATGGCCCGTTCCGCTTCCAGGATCCTGAAATCGTCTACAAGGCCGCCGTCGGGAGCAACTGCCTGTGCCCGCACCCCGGCTCCGGCTCTTTTTACATCTTGTGGACCCAACTCAGGAATGAGCCTCTGTAATGCCCTTACGAAGGCCTCTTTGCTGAAGGAGCGATGAAACTCTCCCATCCCCGTTCTCCAGTATTTTGATGCCATCTTCCAGAATCCGCAGTATCCGAAAGTTTCCAGGGCATCTCTTGGAGAAAAGCTCCACTGACTGTATCCTTCGCGATTGAAAGCCAGGACTGCGTTCGGCCCTGCCTCCACTCCCCCATGGATCATTCGGGTGAAATGGACTCCAAGGAAGGGAAACCTGGGGTCGGGTACGGGGTAAATCAGGTTTCTTACCAGAGAGCGGCTCTCCGACACAAGCTCATAGTATTCCCCCCTGAAAGGGATGATCTTGACCCCGGGGTTCGTGCCGCACATATGAGCGATTCTGTCCGATTGCAGACCGCCGCAGTTGATCAGGAGGCGGCAGGAAACCTCGCCCTCGTGAGTTTCAAGAATGACTTCATCGGTCCTGTGATGGACCCTGAATACCCTCTTACAGGTTTGAACCGTTCCCCCTCTTTGGCGGACCAGCCGGGCATAGGCTTCGGCGACTTCCGCGTAATCCACGATCCCTGTCTGTGGAACCAGAAGACCTGCGATCCCGGTGACATGGGGCTCATATTCCCTGATTTCCTCAGGCCCCAGTTTTCGAAGTCCCGTAAGACCATTCGCATTTCCTCTCCGCTCAAGCTCTTCCAGGGAAGGCAGCTCCGTTTCATGCACGGCAACCACCACCTTGCCGCAAAGGTCGTGGGAGATCCCCTGGTCCCGACAGAATCTAACCAGCGCCTCTCTGCCTTCTACGCAATTTCGCGCTTTCAGCGAGCCAGGTTTGTAATAAAGGCCGGAATGGATGACTCCGCTGTTGTGTCCTGTCTGATGGGCAGCCAGGCGATCCTCGGCTTCAAGGAGCACGATGGAAAGGCCAGGGTTCTCTGTGAGTGCCAGTGCTGTGGCAAGACCCACGATGCCTCCGCCGATTACGGCAAAATCATATCTGGGCAGGGTCATTTTCGGAGGAGTCGCCGGAGCCCCCCTTCGAGGCCCGGGTCCGTGAAAGGATAGCCTGTCTCCAGGAGTTTGACAGGCCTCATGCGTATACTGGACAAGAGCATCTCATCCGCGACTTCTCCGAAGAGGAGCCTTAATGCGAAGGCTGGTGCAGGGAGCGGGGTTGGGCGGGAAATCACACGCCCCAGGATCCTGGTAAAGTCGCTGTTTGTGACCGGATTCGGAGAGCAGACATTGACCGGCCCTGTCATAGAAT
>JACPDT010000004.1:0-2763 GCA_016183865.1 Armatimonadota bacterium
ACAAAGAAACTCAAATGGATTCAAAGACAGAATAAAAAAATAATCATCCAGCGTCGCTTCGCTCCGAGGACTGTCCGGCATCCGTGGAATCAGTGGCCGACATCAAATGGAATCAGTGGCCGAATTCAACGGAATACGCAGAATAACCTCATCGGCAATGCGTCCAGCATCCCGGCCTACCCGGAGTGAATCTATTTGAACCGCCCCATGAAACCTTCGATAAACGGGCGCAACAGGTGGTGTAGGTTTGCCGGTGTCCGTGCCGGCCGATGTATCCCCGCCCGTTGTTTGATCTTGCCCGGTCGGCTGCTCGGAATCTGCCCTTCCGGTCTGGGTATCGCCTGCCTTCTCTCGTGCAGTCTCGGCGTCCTTGCGCTGCTGCTCAGCCGCCACGTCAGGTTTCACGACGAGAGAACCGCTCTCAACCTGGACGGCCGCGGCAGCACCGGCAACCAGACCCAGGTAACGGCCATCGGCGTCCTTTGACTGCGCATAAGCAAATGTTTCCACCTGCCACGTCAGCAAAGGGAGACCTTCTCGGACGGCTGCGATCAGCACATCCGGGTCACGCAGGCGAGGCAGATAAAGGTAGGTGGCGAAGTCCTCTACCAGTTGCTTGACCGGCACATCCTTACCGCGCCAGAGCGGAACCCTGTCGAGTTCCAGGCGGAGACGGACCCCGCCCATCTGCACAAGGAGCATCTCCTCGCTCTTGAGCTTCTTGGAGGCCCGAATGGCGAGTGAATCCGACCCCTGCATTCGAATCTCAGTCCATTCAAGCGATCCCTTGGGGTCCGGTTGGCTCGGCACGAGCATCCAGTGATACGCTTCGGGGATGCGCGCGTTCACCGTGTCGTCCGCATTCTTACGTTTTGTGTCCGCCTGCTTCGACTGGAATGGGTCCAGATTAAGCTGTTCCCGCTCATCCCAGATAGACTTCCAGGCGAGATATTGCCGAATGGCGGTCTGAAGGTCCTTGAGGCGTGTCGAGTCGCCCGCCAGGAACACGAGGCTGTTTTTGTATGACCGGGGGCTGCTCCCTCGATTATCCAAAATGCCTTGAGCTTCTTCCCTGGCCGGGCTGTCGGCCTGTCCTTTGGTGTGCGGGTGCTCTGGGCCAAGGATGACTATGCGCGCCTCGCGCTCGTCGGGAATATCGCTGCTACCGAGGCAGGCATGCACTCGGTGGAAATCGCCACGGCTTCGCGCCTCATCGCGTAGCCTTCTGACAATCTCGTCCAGAACGTCGTGCTCGTGAAACTGATTCGCCCGGTCCTCGGCAAGCCGCGTGACCGTTGGCTGGGTCGAATACCAATAGCGGCTGCCATCAATATACAGATAGGTCGCTCTATCCGTGAGACGTCGTATGGCATCGCCGAACGTCGCCACGGTTTCGCCGGGTTGGACGCATCCCAATTTCACCTGCCGGTCATCGATTCCCCGGTTGGCGGCCCGCTGGGTAGGGGCCGAGCCGACGTAGATGGTCCGGGCCACGCGGCGACAGGCAGAGTAGCGGCCGAGGTTAGGGGCCTCCCTGTCGAGCCTGAGCGGCAAGGAATGCTCCCCGTCCACGTCCTTGGCGATGACCGGCGTCCATTGGTCGTCCAGGTAGCGGGTCAACTCGGACTGCACCGCTGGATCGTCGATGGGAATGGTGGCGGGCATTATCAGCAGGTTGCCGTCCTGCCGCTCCCACAGGGAATGGATGACGGCCGCCATCAGGCGCAGCACCCCGCGCGTGCGCTGGAACTTGTCGAGCGTAGACCAGTCGTTGTAAAGCCGGTCGAAAAGCTCAGGGTGGATCGGGTAGGCCAGTTTGATGCGCCTTTCATACTCGGCCTCCCGGCATTCCGATGGGAACTCACTGTGCTGGGTTCCATACATCTCAACAAAAGCACGGGCAACCGCATCGCGCGCCACGAACGCCTGTTTCTCATGCAGAGGCTCGAACAGCCTGCGGCGCACGATCTCGAACCCTTCATCCGGGCTGGCCGGACGCCAGCTTGATTCCACTCGGCCGATGGCGTTCTTGAGCCGCGACAGCGCACGCAGGCCCCACTCGCCGCCGATCTCGTTGTCGGAAGCAGGGATGCTCACCACCAGCAGCGTATTTTTGGCCGCCTTGGCCGACTCGCTCAACGCCTGGGCGAAGGTGAACTGCGTATCGAAGGTTCCGGCAGGCAACACGCTGCCTTCGTGGAGTTGACGGGCATAAGCCACCCACTCGGCTGAACTCACCGTTCTTTTTCTCGATCCGAACGGCGACTCCGTCAATGCTCTTGTCGCCCTTCGTTCCGAAATGGAAGGCCTTCAGGCAATCGTTGCTGTGCGTGGTGGCGAAAACCTGGACATTGAGCCGATTGGCCACCCTCACAATGAACTTCCACACCTCGGGAAGCACGGACCAGTGGATGCCGTTCTCAATTTCATCGACGAGGAGGATGCCATTCTTGGCGCAGGCCAGTGCCATGCCAAGACCGAAGAGCCGATTCATGCCATCTCCCATCGTCTTGATAGGGACCGGTCCATCCTGCCCCTTAACCCTCAACCGAACGGAGGACGCCCGTGTCTGCTGCTGCAGGAGGGCAAAATCCTCGGTTTCCGGAGCGATGATCCTCATGGCCTCGATCACATCCCTTTTGGAATCGGTCAGGACAACCTTCTCCCAGAGGGACTGCAAACCCATATCCTCAAGTCCTCCAGGACCGATAAAGATGCATGGCGTGGCCAGGTCCCGATTGGATCGGGTTTGAAGATTCCAGC
>JACPDT010000004.1:2770-11055 GCA_016183865.1 Armatimonadota bacterium
GATCGTCGTATGCGTCGTCAAGGCGCAATAGTCTCCGCATGGGACCATACTTCACTACAAGGGCCGGGACCGCGCCTTCTCCGTCGGAATCGCCTGGCTGACCGACCTCCACAAACTCCTGGCCTGGATCAACGCCGCCGTCATAGCCGCTGCCGTCCGAGAAGCCGCCTGAGAAATCCATTTCACTGGTCTTGCGAAGCCAAGTGATGGAAAGTGTCAAGGCGCTATCAGGCGCGCCGATTCGTCCAATCTGGATAGAAGAGGAAATCCGCTCCAGGAGCGGATGGCCGTAAAACAGACTCCAAACGGTCGGCTCTGCCATGTTTCCATGGCGCACCTCGCCCGGTTCGTCACGGCCGTCCAGAATGGCTCGAATCACGTCGGGAGAACCAAGGTTCGCATAAAGCCAGAGCGCTTCGAGCGACGTGGATTTGCCGACATTGTTCTTTCCAAGAAAGAGATTGATGTGGCCGAGCTGGTCGATCTTGATGTAATCGAATGCTCTGAACTGCCGGATTTCGAAGTTGTCGAACAGCGGTTTAGTCATTGTTTGCTCCGATTCGCTTGACGAATTCGTCAGCCCTTTTCATCATCGCGGTGGCCCCCCTTGGCAAGCAACTCTGCCAAACGCAGATTGAGTCCCATTGCATCCCTGATTGCGTCAAACCTGGTTTTGACGCAATCGGGAACAGCCGTTAATTGTCGAAAATACAGGTGGTTACAATATTGCATTGCGTCACAGGTCTCCATTGCGGATTTTGCTCGACGCAATAGAACTATACGTTCCCTTCCGACGCCGCCATCCTTGTTCATTGAGCCGGTCCCAGGCAATGCGAATATGCTCGGCTCTAAACATCCCGCGCTTGCGCTCGCTCCAGCTCAGAATAGCCCCCACTGCTTCTTCCGCATCCCTTGCTTGAGGAGTTTCATGAACGGCAACCCAGTGGACCGATGAAAGAAGCTCCATTCCATAAGGCGTTTCGAAGCGGTCTATCAGTTCGGCAATCCGTTCCAGACGTTCAGCGGAATCCCTGTTCTCATTCAAGAATCGGTCTGCCTCATCCTTGGCTCCAGGCAGGAGTTCGATCTCCACATTCGGTCGCTGGCTGTCTCCGTACCCACGGATGAAGTGGCCCTCCAGGGTTTCAAGAACTTTGTTGAGATTGTGGGCATAGGGGCCATAAACATGGGCGACGTACTTCAATTGTAAGGGTTCGCCGGATTCCTGAAGAAAATAAGCTAGTTTCTGAATTTCAAGAAGCGTCATGCGATGGGCAATAGCTAAATACAGTTGCATAAGCCGAATAATGAGGGCGCGGGCCAGGGTCAACTTAGGCCTCTTGGTCCCGATGGGCATCGCTTTGGCCTCTGGCGTGCCGGTCGGTTCGAAAAGAAGCACTTGAATTTCGGAAAGTTCGGCAAATGCACCTTCGATCAACGGTTTCACCGTTCCCCATTTCAATCCGCCAAGCCCGCATCCCAACGGTGGGACGGCGATGGAAGATACGTTCAGCCGGTGGACTTCTTCAGCAAGAGCGTGAAGGCCGGATTTGATGTCCACGATCCTCGATTTTTCGCGCCATTTGCGTTTGGTGGGGAAGTTGATAATGTACCTGGGGTTAATCATTGAACCCGTGGCGAAAACGAACATGCTGCCGGGTTTGACTTCACCTGCGCGACACGCCCGTTCGTAAGCTTTGAAGTTCTCAGGAAATGCTTTCTTGAACTGGAGGGCGATGCCTTTACCCATATAACCTTCGCAGTTGACGGTATTCACCAAAACCTCGGCGTCGGTTGCGAGTATATTTCCTTTGCTCAGGGTAATCATGCTGATTGCCTCCTTTCAATAATACCACAGCGGACGAACATTGACGGGACGATTCATCCTTCGATGAAACCTTGCGAGAATCCGCTCGACCTTCTTAGTCATTCTGTCATTGAGAACACCAATCTCCTGGATCAAGTCCCAATCGCAACTGTGGTGGACAAGGAACTCCGCCTGTTTGCGGCGCTGGCGATCCATGTCTGTCTCGTAATCCGCTGCCCAATATCTTTGGTAAACCATATCCCAATCCACTTTATCCAGATTTCCCAGATTGTCATACCACTGCGTGTCAAAGGCGATGCCGTGCCCATCCGAAAAAACGAACCCGACTTGATTTTGCTCGACAATTTGAGCTGATGAAACAAGGTAGATAAGCGGTTCTTGTCCTTCGTTGTATCCTTCAACTTGCCCCGTTTTGAGTTGCAGCAACATTGGGGAAAGGTATCCGAAGTAGAACGCCACGTAATCGTGAACGACTCCACGCGGGCCGCACGGTATGCTAATGATTTTCCGCTGTTGCTGAATGTCCAGGTTGTGGATGGTCTTATACTCCAATCCATCTCGTGGGGTGTGATTGGGAGCATGAAGCGCCCCACGGCTCAAACAGACCGGCAGGTTATCCACATGGAGGAAGCGATAAAGGGACGTAGGGACAGGAACCGTCATCGCGGTGGCTCCCCCTTGGCAAGCAACTCCGCTAATTTGTAGTTGACGCTGGTCACTCCAAAATCAGGCTCGTGGCCGAAGGGCTCGCGGATGTACGTTATCTTCGATGCTTTCTCTCCATTGACCTCGACGACCGCAAGGATAAACTGCTCCGGTTTGTTCAATCCGGTGAGGATTTCGTTCTTGGTGACGGTGACGGTGTCCGCACCCTGGACTCGGCCCTTCACTTCAATGAAGCGAAGCCGGCCGTCACCTTTAGGGTCACGGGACTCGATGTCATAGCCGCACTTGTCAGCGGCCACGTCACGGGGTTCGAATCCCAGTTGTTGCTCCACTTCTATCACGGCCCTCATCGCAATCATCTCGACCCGTATGGTTTCCTTTGCCTGTATTGAAGGCGTGGCCGATGATCCGGTGAGCTTGTGGAGGAGGCCGACAGGGACAATCATCGCTCCACCGATGACGTTCGGAGGAAGCGGTGAGATCCGACGTTCCTGCTGAAGATCTTCCATGCGCTTCTGAAGGCGCATCGTCAGCTCGTCGGCCCGTTGCCGTGCTTTTGCGGAATTGATCCTTGCATTGACCCTACCCGCGTGTTCCTGCTGTTTGAGCTGCTCGGCGCGATGGTCCCAGTGGTTGATCTCGGTCGTAAGGCGCTCCTTGACGGCCGCCATCGTCTTGTCTACTAATGCTTCCTTACGCGATTTGATCTCCTGAAGGTGCGTCGGCACCAGGTACTGAACGGCGTACCCGAGTGCGCGCGACTCGATTTCATTGGCTATCCAGCCGGGCTGCTCCATTTGCTGGATAAGTAGGGCTTCCGATTCAGCAGGGGGCCGGTAGTCAAGATACGGAGCATATCCGGCACCACGTATATTACCGGTCTCTGTCACCTCCGCGAACTGAATCTGGCGAGAAACCACCCGCCGATTGCCGCTGCGGTCGGTTCGTGCATCCTGGATGGAGTGTTCCAGGTAGACGAGCGCGCGAACCTCTTCACTCAGGTCGCTCTCGTCGATCAGGATCGCGCCTTGTTTGAGCAGATCGCGGTGCCGTTCGAGGATCAGATCGAGCGTTGCGTCAAGCAACGGATGCCCTGGGCAGATAAACTCAGCCATTGGTTTGCCGGGAACATTGATCAGATCCTTTTCGAATGATATTCGTTCGTATCTCGTAAGCACGGGGTCACGCATTCCGATGATGCGATCCCGGTTCCGGATGACGGCCGGAACATGGGTTGCCTCATATCGTTTGGGCTCTCTTTCCCGGGCTGTGCCGCCAAGTCTCTTGAATGCCTCGTTGAAAAAGACGGCAACAAAGTGAGGTTGCAGCCGTCGTGCTTCGGCACGTTCCATGTCTTCCCTGATTTCCTGAACGCGCGAAGCATCCATCGAATCATGGGCAAGTGCATGCTCTTCAATTAAGTCACGGAGCTTATTACGGTCCAGCGCGCTATCAACGATTTGATTGAGTCGGGCTCGCACATCCGGACGGTCTCCATAACGGATGGCCTCCATCAGGAGATTCCGGAGAGGTTTATCATCAAATAGAAGCTTGCCCAGAACATCGAACACTTTGCCGCCGAGGGCTTTACGTTCCTCCTCGAGCTTTACCAGCAGGCGACGGTAAACATCGCCTTCTCTGGTCTTCGAAGCGACGAGGTTCCAGCAATGGCACACCTCTGTCTGACCGATTCGATGGATACGCCCGAAGCGCTGTTCGAGGCGGTTGGGATTCCACGGCAGATCGTAATTGACGATCAAGTGGGCACGTTGAAGGTTAATACCTTCCCCGGCTGCGTCCGTGGCCAGCAACACCTCCGTGTCCTTGTCCTGCGTGAATAGCGTCTCTGCCTTTTTGCGTTCCTCTCGTCCTAACCCTCCGTGAATGATCACAACCGCTTCCGGCTTCCCGATCAGGGAGCCGATACGATCATGGAGGTAATTCAAGGTGTCCCGGTGCTCGGTAAAGATAATCAGCTTGCGACGATGACCATGGGCGTCGAACATTTCGGTTTGGTTCTGAAGTGTGCGCGACAACTCATCCCATTTGCGGTCCGCGTGCGATTGGCGAACGCGCAAGGCGACCTGCTCCAGCTCCTTCAATATCTCGATTTCCGCCTTTAGTTCCGTGATGGTCTGCGCCGCCGAGGCCAGATCGACGACATGCTCTTCGGTTTCTTCAACCTCCTCATCCGGTGCGTCCTCTAGGTCCTCGAGGTCATCTTCCGAAAGCGCAGGGATGTCCTTCTGCCATTCGATCCGGACCTCTGCGCCTCGCTTGAGCAATTCCTCCTCGCGGCATCTTTTTTCAAGGCGTTCTCTGCGCCTCCGAAGCGACTGATAAATGGCCTCAGGTGAAGATGCGAGACGGCGCTGAAGGACAGTAAGTGCGAAACCGACCGTGCGCGTGCGGCCGTCATTCGCCAGTTGTTCAGCGCGGTTGAACTCCTCCCGCACGTACTCTGTTACTCGCTGATAAAGGTCCGCTTCGCCATCGGAGAGTTCGTATTCTGCGGTGTTTGCCTTGCGCTCCGGGAACAAAGGACGACCGTCGAATTTCAGAAGGTCTTCCTTGATCATTCGACGCATCAAGTCGGATGCATCTATCGAGTGAACGCCATCCCGAAACTTGCCCTCGAAACGGTCGCCATCGAGCAAGGCTTGAACAACTGGAAATCTTCTTCCTTCCCGTTGTGGGGCGTGGCCGTTAATAAGAGGAAATGCCTCGTCAGCGTGGAAAGCAATTGGCCCAGTTGGTAGCGTTTGGTCCTGCGAACCTCTCCGCTCCAAAACGACGCGCTCATCTTGTGGGCTTCGTCACAAACGACCACGTCCCAGTCGGTCGTCTTGAGTTTCTCCTGTACGTCGTCATTTCGGCTGAGTTTGTCGAGGCGGCAGATGCAAAGCGGATTCTCCGCGAACCAGTTCCCCGTCCGCGCCGCCTCGTACTTATCGTTCGTCATGATCTCGAAGGGTAGATGGAATCGCCGATAAAGTTCGTCCTGCCACTGTTCGACAAGGTTGCCTGGACAAACGATCAAACACCGTTGAAGGTCGCCGCGCACGATCAGTTCCTTGATCAGCAAACCCGTCATGATGGTCTTTCCGGCGCCAGGATCATCGGCGAGTAGAAACCGAAGCGGTTGGCGGGGAAGCATCGATTCATAAACGGCAGTAATCTGATGAGGTAGAGGATCGACGAGTGAGGTGTGGACTGCCAAAAGCGGATCGAAGAGGTAAGCAAGTCGTATGCGGTGGGCCTCGGAAACCAGGCGGAACAGATCGGAGTCGCCGTCAAAGCTCCACGGTTTACCGGATTCCAATATTTCGAGATCACCCTCGCGGTCCCGATAAATCAGTTCGTTGGCCAGTTTCCCTTTGCTGTCCTTGTACGTGAGCTCAATGGCAACGGACCCGATCCACGTCACATCGACAACTGTGATGAAACCATCGGGCAGAATGCCCTTAACAGATGCACCGCGTTTGAGTTCTTCGAGTCGGGCCATTGTGATTCTCGTTTTCTGGCTTCAGAAGTTTCGTTTTCTGGCAGGGAAGTGTTTGCGCCACTGCTTCTCACCCATTTGTCGACTTCCTGTTTACTAAGTTTCCGATTCATCCGGGAATCCCGTGGGTAGCCGGGTCGTTACTCCTATTTCGACCCCGCCACTGCCTCGAGGATCTTGTCCCTCTCCACCGAAGCAGGGACAGGACCTGTTCCGCGGTTCTCTGTGGGCTGAATCTTTTGAACCACATCCATCCCCTCGATGACCTCGCCGAATATGACGTAATTCCCGTCAAGGCCCGGTTGGGGCGCCAGGCAGACATAGAACTGGCTTCCCGCACTGTCCTTCTCCTGAGAGCGGGCCATCCCCACGGAGCCCAGGAGATGCTTGCGCGGACTGTCCTCGAATGGAATGCGCCAGCCCGGACCCCCTGCGCCGGTGCCTGTCGGGTCCCCACCTTGAGCCACAAAACCGGGAATGACTCTGTGGAAAATGGTCCCATTGTAGAAACCGCTTTCCGTCAATTTCACAAAATTATCGCAGGAAACGGGAGCATCCTCAGGATGGAGGCGAATCTTGAACGTGCCTCTTGTTGTTTTGAGGGTTATGACCACCTTGTCTTCAGGTACCACTGGGCGATCTCCTTTCTTGTACTTGAGCTGATTCGGAGGCGGAGGCTCGGTTTCACTCGACGCCTGCCGCGGTCCCTGGTGCCGGCAAGCCGCCAGCAGAAGAACCGTCAGGCACAGCCCAACGACCAGGCGACTCAAGGGATTTCGGAACATGAGATCAACTCCTTCGATTCAATCTGTCCTGTGGGAATACGCCAGGGGGTAGCCTGGCTCCTCTCCGATGGGTTGCAGGCTTAGTGTGTCTCGACCCACTTAGTAAGGATGAAGCAGACGTATGAAACGGCAGACGTGAAACACTGCCGTGGCCGTCACAGAACGGGTGGGGTGCGAGCGGGATTTGAGGCTAACTCGCCGGAGAGATCCGCCATCTCTTCCTGAGCATCAAGGATCTGGTCCAGGGAGAGAGTTGCCCAACATTCAAGTTGTCTGCGTCTGCTTCCTTCCCAGGTTGTGGCGCCCCAGTCTATTGAATCTGAAAGGTCTTGATTCCTAACCATGCTCCTCGGTTCCCCTTTGCAGGTCATCAATATCAGCAAGGTCCTGCGGGCGACCGGCGCTCTTTTTCATTTGCAGGAGAGTCGAGAGCGAAACGAAGGGAACAGGTGTTCCATCGGCAAGCGGCTTGACCAGGGCTCGACCGTACTCCTCATCGAAGGAAAAGGGTTCCTCCACGAAGATGTCTACAGGGGTTTCCAAATGCTCCTCACTATAGAACTGGAGGACCCTCATACCCTTGTCCCGTATCCATCCTTTTCGTGTGGGCTCATCGGCGAAGCTCGCGGCGGTAACGGGCACGATCGGGCGATAACCGATTCTCCGAAAGGCCGCGAAGGTCTTGTGAATGTTCTCTGGGAGGAGCCGCACAACGATGTCAATGTCAGCGGTGAAGCGAAGGGAGCCGTGGACGTTGACGGCCAGACCGCCTGCGACGAGAAATTGCACGCCGTCCTCATTCAATGCCTTGAAAATTTTTTGAGCGCTTCGCTTTTTCACAGGGCAACTCCATTGAACTGTTCTGCGGCTGCGCCGGCTCGCATATCCGCCGCGCGGAGAATCGTCTTGGACTCCTTCTTTCTCCTTTCTCATGGACTCTCCTTTCAGTTGGACTTGGGTGGAAGATTGAAACAGAGGCGGGAATCAGAACCGCTGGACCCCCCTCAAGGTACCGAAACATTCGTACATGAGAAGAAAGCCACGAAGGCGAGTCCTGCAGACGACACAAAAGCACCGCCGCTGAATTCGGTCATCAGGCAACTGTTCACCTCTGGTCTTTCTTGCTTGATCATCACTCGGACGTAGCCCGACTCTTAGCGGCAATCACTGAATTAAGGTGGGAAGCAAGTAATGGAGCCTCCTTGTCGAATTGAAGGGATGATTACGTCCCTCAAATCGAAGGAGGCTCTGGATCATGGAATTCTCCACGGTTCGTCAAGCTCTTACAGGACCCAAAGCTAACCGGTCCGCGGCAACAGGGGTCCCCAGGAATCACCCTGACTTGCGACACGGGGCCGATTCTCTGTTTCGGAGCCTCCTCCAATGATGCGGCCTTTCTTGTTCCTCCAAACAAGCTTGCCGGGCGCCTTTCCCTCCACACTCAGACGGCCACCGTGGAGGGCGGCATGACACCCGGCGCAGACCATGCAAAGGTTCTCGGGGC
>JACPDT010000133.1:0-6243 GCA_016183865.1 Armatimonadota bacterium
GCGAGGAAGGGTGAATCATTGAGAGCCGTTCTTCGGGTCCGTGCGCGTCGAGGAGATGTGAGATCCTGCCGCCTGGTGATCCAGGGAAAAGGCGCTTTCCCCATGCAACCTCTCTTTCAGACCCGGCTTTACACCTTTTTTCAGGCGACTGTGCCCGTGGTTCCCGAGGGTCTGAGCTATGTGTTCGAGGTGGAAACGGCAAAGAAAGTTATCCATCTCTTCAAGCACGGTGTGGCTGATACCAGGCCGGTCACCGGTCATTTTACGTTGCGCCCCGATGCCCCTGAAGCCTATGCCGAACCTCCTGATTGGGTGCGGGATGCTGTCTTTTATCAGATCTTCCCTGAGCGGTTCCACAACGGGGATCGGGGAAATGATCCCCCGGGGGCCCTTGCCTGGGGGCAGGCGCCCTCGGCAGACACCTTTTTTGGAGGGGATCTCAAAGGAATCCTTGACCGCCTGGACTATTTGCACGATCTAGGAGTCAATGCCCTCTATTTGAATCCCATTTTTGATGCAGCTTCAACACACAAATATGATACCAGGGACTACTTGAAAGTGGACCCGGCCTTCGGGGATGTCGGGTTGCTGCGGGACCTTGTCTCCGCGTGTCATGAGAAGGGCATTCGCCTCATTCTGGATGGGGTATTCAACCACACAGGAACACCGTTTTTTGCTTTCAAGGATCTCCTGGCGGAGCAGGAGAGCTCGCCATATAAGGATTGGTATTTTGTTCATTCCTATCCCGTTCGCATGGATCCCGCCAACTATGAAGCCTGGTGGGGCATCTCCTCCCTTCCAAAGCTCAATACGGCCAATCTGGAAACTCGCGAATACCTCCTGAATGTGGCAACTCACTGGATTCGAGAGGCGGCCATAGACGGATGGCGTCTGGATGTACCCGATGAGATCCCTCACGATTTCTGGAAAGAGTTTCGAAAACGGGTCCGGACAACTTCCTCAGATGCTTTTGTGGTGGGAGAAGTCTGGTTTGACGGGACTTCCTGGCTTCAAGGAGATCAGTTCGATTCCGTTATGAACTATCGTTTGAGAACCCATATCCTCGATTTTTTCGTCTACCGGCGAATTCAAGCAGGTACCTTTGATAGAAGGGTCCAGGAGGATTTCCTCGATTACCGGGCATCCGTCTCCCATGCTCTGCTCAACTTGCTTGGCAGTCATGACACCGAACGCATTCTGACTTTGGCCAAAACAGATCGGGTCAGAGTACTGTCCGCCTTCAACTTTCTTTTCGCCTTTCCCGGTGTTCCCATGGTATACTATGGAGATGAAGTCGGCCTCGAAGGCGGCAAGGATCCCGATTGCCGCCGGTGCATGGAATGGGATCCTGCCAGCCAGGACCGCTCCCTGCACAGCCATATTCGGAATCTCATTCATCTCCGCCGGAAGATTCCCGCATTAAGGCGGGGAGATTGGGTCCCCCTGGGTTCCGAATCCAAGAAGGGCCTTGTTGCATATGCAAGATGCCTTCAGGGTCAATGGGTCGTTGCCGTTTTCCACAACGGCCCAGGGACAGTCACATGGTCTCTACCTCTGCGGACCCCCGGAGCTGTGGGCGCAGGTTTCAAAGGGCCGGAAAAGGCGCCCGCAGGGAAGCCGACGGAGATCATCGGCTCCGCGGCGCCGAAAAAGGAGCGAGGCTTCCTGCACGTTACTCTAGAGCCGTGGAGCTCGGCATGGATTCTGCTTGAAGATTCCTGACCCCGGAGCTATTCGCAGGTCGGTGTCGCTTCTCCAGCGCGACCCTCGGCTGGGTTTGACGCGCCACAATCTCCACTCCTCTGTGCGTCCGGCTTGCGAGAAATTTACATATTCCTCACAATCGGCCGGATCATTTAACACCCATTCCTGCTATACTTTTCTTGGCGCCACGCCGCACCGGCGGACCTAGTTCACGTTCTGCGGATTCAGGCTGTGCCGGGAACACAACGAAGAGAAGAGAGGATGTTACGACCATGGTTCGCTCAGCAGGTTCCTGCCCCCGCCCTTTTGACGACTACTTTCCTGGGACTTTTACATCATCTTCCACATCGGATTCCAAGCCCCGGAAAAAAGAGGAGTCAGGCAGCTCTTCATCAGAGTCATATGACCACGGTTCATCCTACCCCTCCCATCCCGATTATGGGTACGGCGGATATGACAAGTACTGAAGTCACTACTCCTCGGCGGATCTTCTCGTCCACGTAAGGGGCCTTCGTTACCGTGCATGGACCGTCTTCAATCAGCGAAATGGCCCGCCGCCACAGAAGAAGAGAGAACTTGGATTTCCTCCCCAGCAACCAGGGGCAAATCATGCCTTGGGTGAACGGGATCTCGGTGAACTTAGGCTCCCAACCTCCCCTTGACAGGGTTCGGAAAATCGGATACAATTTGAGCTGAGTTCGTTGTCAAGGGGGCGGGGAGTAGCTGGCTGGTCATCCTTCTTTCGGGCCGATGAATCGGCGTCCCGGGGTCCGGTTGTTTCTCGCGATCATCTTGCTGGTCTGCGGGATCGGCTCTTCGGTTGCTTCCGCCGATTCCCGCCACCGCCACATTTTCCAGAGCGATCTTGCCCGATATCTTTCCATCGTGAAATCTGTCTATCCGGCGGCGGCTGTCACCGGGCGTTTTTACGATTGGAGAACTATTTCCAAGTACCGTGAAAGGGCCGGCTTCCATTTCGGCTACGATATTGCCATGCCCACCGGGACGGCTGTCCCCGCCGGATGGTCAGGGACAGTGACGGCGGTGAACGTTTGGTATGGGGCGGAGCACGGAATCACGGTGCGCAGTACATCCGGCAGTGAGGTGACTTATGGACACTTGATCCCACTGGTAAGAACAGGCGATTCGGTGGCCGCCGGCGAGGCCCTTGGCACTGTGGCCATTGATCACGTGGACATCAAGATGCGTGATCCTTTGGGAAATTACGTGGATTTTGGAACTGGCCTCGATGCCCTTCCTGAGAAGGTTGGGACCTTCAGGTCCTTGTGGCTGTCCAGCGAGGCAAGGCTCCTGCAGGTGGAAGAGAGCATTTCCGGCCAGAAAGCGAGAGCTGAAGAGCTTCGCCGAACTCTTCCCCTCCTCTTGTCCCAGTATGAGGAAGGGATCATCCCCCGGAATCGAGTGGGCGAAACCCGGTCGGAATTGGAGAGCCTGGACCGCTCCTCGGCCCTTGCCCGGGAAGAGCGGGACATACTGCTGAAACAGGTGGTTTCCTGGCGCAAAGAGTTCGGCCCGCCGCCGAAGAAACAAACCTCGCAAAATCATGCACCCAGGGACACGGCTGAACGCCGGAAGCTGAGAGAGAAGCTCGACCGCCTTGAAGAGCTTTATCAGGAGGGCATCATTGCCCGCAAAGAGGTGGAAGAAGCCAGGGAAGCTTATAGGCAGGCTACGAGTCCTCGTTAGTCATCAGTTTTCTCTCATGGGCTTTCAGGAAGGGCAGCCAGATCATGGTACTTACTCCCAGATTGATTCCCAGAAGGACCAGGGACCTGAGATCCTGAGTCGCCAATGGGGCCCCTATGAAACAGGGAAGAACCCATGGAACCTCTATGAAAGGTCTGCCCACCAGACCTGCGGAAACGGCGACAAAAGAAATTATGCCTGCCGTCACAGGCGCCAGGACAAAGGGAATGGCGAGTATGGGATTCGCTACAATTGGAACTCCGAAGAGAATGGGTTCATTCACATTGAAAAGGGACGGGATCAGGCCGAAGCGACCGATCTTTCTGAGGTGCCCGCTCCGTGAAAAGAGGAGAATAAACGGCACCGGAAGGGTTATCCCTGCTCCGCCGGCCCAGATGAACCACTGGTAAAAGGGGTATGCCGTGATATAGGGAATCGAGGCCCCTGCCAGATGGGCTGCGGCATTTTCGGCCAGAAACTTCTGCCAGAGCGCCAGAAAGACCGCGTTGATCACGGAGATTCCATGCACCCCCGCGACACCGAACACGTGCAAGGCGACGTTCACCAGAACCACACAACCCATGGAGTCGCCCAGGGTCTCCATAGGCTTGAGAGCCGAGATCAACATCTTCTGAACATCAAAACCGACAAGGTGCCTCAGTCCCCACATGACGGAAGCCGCGAGAAGGACAGGGAGAAAGCTTGCAAAAGCGTCAGTTACGGCCTGGGGGACCCCTCCTTCCAGAGAAGGTTCTTTCGTTGTTTTTTTGATGAAGACTCTGGACGCCTCCACGGTCAGCAAGCCGCATAGAATGGACAGAAAAAGTGCCTCCGGTCCCAGGGAAGGCAATGGAATGACCCACGTGGGGGCGCCGCCGGGCTCGATAGGAATCCGACTCGGCACAGTGGACAGCAAAAAAACGACGACAGCGCCGATTCCCTGCGGAAGTGGAGGGAGGTCATACTGCCGGGCGAGGCTGGCGCCCATCGTAAATGCCATGTAAATGGACAGCATCCCCATGGTGAGACGGTAGGGAATGAGAATCTGCGCGGTATGCGCCAGGTACCACTGCCCCACGCCCGACCCGGCGAGGCCGGGAAAATACCGGGTCAACACATCTTTTTGGGCGCCGAGCAGAAGAAATGTGCTGCCTATGAGGATAACGGGCAGGGCTGCAATCATGCCGTCCCTTAAGGCCAGCATATGTCTCTGTCGTGCCATGCGCGCAAGGGCTTCCAGAACACGGTCCCAGGATTTCACGAATCACCTTCTACTGCATCATTTGTTCGGTTTTATCAGGTTCAGGAACTCGGCCCTTGTTGCTGCGTTCCTGCGAAAGATTCCCAGCATTGCCGACGTGACGGCTATGGAGTTTTGTTTCTGGATCCCCCGCATGATCATGCACAAGTGCTGTGCTTCTATTACGACGGCCACTCCGATCGGGTCAAGAGCTTCCTGTAAGGTTTCGGCGATCTGCTGAGTCAGTCTCTCCTGGACTTGAAGTCTGCGGGAGAAGACCTCAACGACCCGGGCCAGCTTGGAAAGGCCGATGATCTTGTTTTTCGGGATGTATGCGATATGGCATTTTCCGAAAAAGGGGAGGAGATGATGCTCACAGAGACTGTAGAGGTCTATGTCCTTTAAGAGAACCATCTCATCGTTTTTCTCGGTGAAAATGGCGCCATTGATCACGCTCTTGGGATCCTCTCCGTACCCTTGAGTGAAGTATGCCATGGCGTCGGCAAATCGCTCCGGGGTCCGTTGCAGTCCCTCCCGACCAGGGTCTTCTCCTACGGCATTGAGAAGATGTTTTACGATCTCGGGCACCGAGAGAACTTTGCCGTCACCTGGTTTCGTCAGGGTCTCCAAAATTTGGTCCACTTCTTTTCTCCTTCCAATTACGGGGGCGGCCTGTCGGCATCAACAGCATTTATTTCTCAATTTGCCTTTCTTTCCTCCTGGGGGAACCATTATGATTTCCGGCGAAGTTGAAAAGACACAGGAAATTGCGCCTTTGTTGTTGAAATTTACAAAGGGATTAATCACAAGGGATTAATTTGCAGGGAGTTGGAACATGAAAACTAAGCAGCACCAGGTTCGTCGGGAGATCGAGGATCTCATCCCTGAGTTGGTGGAATTGCGGCGTGATTTTCACAGGCATCCGGAGCTCGGATTCTCTGAAATTCGAACATCAGGGATCGTGGCTAATTATCTCCGCAACCTCGGCCTTGAGGTTGAGGACGGCATCGCCAATACGGGCGTAGTGGCCTTGCTTCAGGGGACGGCCCAATCTCCCGCCCTGAGGACTCTCTTGCTCCGGTACGACATGGACGCCCTGCCAATCCAGGAGGAGAATCAAACCCCTTATGCCTCCCAGGTTCAGGGAGTGATGCACGCCTGCGGCCACGATGGTCATACCGCCATTGGGCTCATAACGGCAAGAGTGCTGCAAAGGATGAAGGATCGAATCCCCGGGAACATAAAGTTCGTTTTTCAGCCTGCGGAGGAAGGTCCTGGAGGCGCTGCTCCAATGATCAAGCAGGGGGTGCTGGAATCTCCAGTTGTGGATGCCGCCGTGGGGATGCATCTCTGGAATACCCAGCCCACTGGCACGGTGGGCGTCAGATCCGGGCCTACAATGGCTGCTGTGGATCAGTTGCAGATTACCATTCAGGGAAGGGGCGGGCACGGCGCCTCTCCCCATCAGACCATAGACCCCATTGTGACGGCTGCTCATGTTGTGGCAGCGCTGCAAACCGTTGTGAGCCGCGCCGTTAATCCCCTGGAGTCGGGAGTAGTCACGATCGGCAGCATTCACGGCGGTCATGCCT
>JACPDT010000133.1:6276-9329 GCA_016183865.1 Armatimonadota bacterium
GGGACAGTGCGGACCTTTACCCTGGAAGTGCGAGGGGTCATCAAGAGACGGGTTGTGGAGATTCTCGAGGGAGTTACGAAGGCCTTCGGTGCCCGATATACCCTGAGTTATGAGGAGGGCTATCCCGCATGCGTCAATGATCCCAAAATGGCCGCAATGGTGGCGGCCTGTGTAAACTCGGAGGTGGACGAATCCATTCCTGTTCTGGCGACCCAGACCATGGGGGGTGAGGACATGGCCTATTTCCTCCAGCGGGTTCCTGGATGTTATTTCTTTCTCGGCTCTTCGAATGGGGAAAAGGGATTGAATCACCCCCACCACAGTCCCAGGTTCGATTTTGACGAGGAGGCGCTTCCCCTTGGGGTGGAGCTATTCACGAGGGTGGTTGAGCGCTATTTCGAATTACGATAGAGGTTGTTGTACGCGCAAAAAGGGATCAACCTTTTGTCGGGCGTCATGAGGTGAACACAACATTTCATCAGTCGCTTCAGATCGAAAGTGTACCCATCCATGAACGGTTTGACGAGGATCATTTTCACATTGCTTTCCAGTCTTTTCCAATCAAGATTCAAGGAAACACCGCAGGCGGTGCACATCCCCTTTTTCATTTCCTCCGCAAAGCCGACTGTGGACATGGAGTAAAGACCCTCCAGGGCATCCCTCACAACAGTGCTCATATGGGGTGCGCTCACATTCTTGAAGTAGTCCAGATAGTCTTCCACCTGAATGGCCCTGGCCAGAGGGAAAACTTCGTCTCCTCCCACGAAGGCATAGGAAACCGCCGAACAGGTGGGGTATGGACATGGAATGGGCAGGAAATCCGAAGCGTCGTACCAGCCACGTGTCTGCTCCGCGATGGCCAGAACCACGTCAGGGAGGGTCGTTCGCTCCATTGAATCAAAGTCAGGGTGACGCTCCACGAAGAAGGTGGGCTGGAAGTTGACCCCTCGAATGTGCGGGGTCCCGTGGAGGAGGCGCACAATGTCGCCGATTTCATCCTCATTGACTCCCTTCTGGACCGTGACCGATAAGACCACATTCCCACCGGCCTCTCCAAGATTCCGCAGAGCATCCTCCCTGACGCGGCGCAAGTCTTCACCCCGAAGCGCCAGATTCGTTTCCAGGCGAAACCCGTCAAATTGGAGGAAGACATTGACACCCCTTTCCGTCACTTTTTCGGCGAATTTGCGATCAAGGGCGATTCTTCTACCGTTCGTGTTTACCACGATATTTCGAAATCCGCGCTCCTTCGCCCTGTCCAGTATTTCCAGGAATTGGGGGTGAAGAGTCGGCTCCCCTCCGCTCAGTTGCAGCGTATCAGGGTTTCCTTCGGAGGAGAGATAGGCATCCATCATTTCTTCCAACAGGGACAGTGGAAGGGCATTTCCGAGGCCTGGGGCGCTCCCTGCGAAACAGGTGGGGCATCGGAGATCGCATCCCCGAATGATCTCGAAAATGGCAACACAAGTATGTTGCTTGTGCTCAGGGCACAGCCCGCAATCATGGGGACAACCCTCCTTCGCCCGGGTCTCGTACCGGAGCGGCTTTGTCCCGGGCTTGTTGAAGCGCCCCGCGCCCATGTACATCTCCACATCGGAAGATATGAGCCCTTCGATCCACCCATGCTCTTCGCATCTTTTTCTCATGATGACCCTGTTCTGCCGGGCCACCACCTGGGCATCTATCACCCTTTTGCAGAAAGGGCAGATGCTTCGGGTGTATTCCAGAAGAATATCCGAGCACCGGTCTGGACGGGATATCCCTGTTTCGAGAGAGGACAAGGGGTTCGCCTCCTGTAATACAATTCTCCTAAGAATTGGCCAGATCCGCGAAAGTTCCCTTTCCCGCCCTTCGTCGAAGGATTTGGAGCACCGAGCCAGAAAACATGCCTCGTAATACAAAGGGGGCGAGGAAAGACGGATACAAAAAAGAAGAAACGGATCTGGTTACTCTGTTTTATTCTCGCTCTGGCAGCCGGTTTCCTTCTTGTTGCCACGCAGTTCGGCTCGTCCCAGTGCGATTCGCTCTCGCCTCAGGATGTGAAATCCAGGTTGGAGAGTGATCCCACGATCACTCTTGTGGATGTTCGTTTCCCCATGGAATACAGGGGAGGACATATCAAGGGCGCTTTGCTGGCGCCTTTCACGGAAGTTCGCAGCTCCGCCGTGGCATATCTGCCCCGTGACACCGAGATCGTGGTATACTGCACCACCGGCGCCAGGGGAACCTATGCCTGCAATATTCTTCATAAAATGGGCTTCAAGAAGGTCTTGAACATGACCGGCGGCATCGAGAGCTGGAGGCGCCAGGGTTTTCTTGTTGAGAAATAAGGGGGTCGGACATGGATGATGGAGATGTCAAGAATTTTGTGAGGGAAAGCTATGCAGGAGTTGCCGGGGAAACCTCCCCTGACAACTGCGACCTGGCACGGGAAATCGGGAGGAAGATAGGCTATGAAGACGATGAGCTGGCATCCGTTCCTGATGGTGCGAATCTCGGCCTCGGATGCGGGAACCCCATTGCCCTGGCTTCCCTCAGGGAAGGGGAGACGGTTCTGGATCTTGGCGCAGGGGGAGGGTTTGACTGCTTTCTCGCGGCCGACAAGGTCGGGCCAAGAGGGAGAGTCATCGGAATTGACATGACCCCCGAGATGGTCGAGAAGGCCAGGGAAAACGCCTCCAAGGGGAGCTACGACAATGTGGAGTTCCGACTGGGTGACATAGAGAATCTTCCCCTGCCGGATGATTCTGTTGACATAGTTCTATCGAACTGCGTCATAAACCTCTCCTCCGACAAAGAGAAGGTATTCAGGGAATCATTCAGGGTCCTCAGGCAGGGCGGGAGACTGATGATATCGGATATTGTGCTTCTCAAGGAGCTCCCTGCCTTCATCAGGACCTGTCTTTCCGCCTATGCAGGGTGCATCTCGGGAACCGTCCTGAAGGACCGGTACATCCGGGCCATTGAGGAAGCGGGCTTCAAGGATGTCCGAATCGTGGACGAAATTCCGATCCCCCTCGAGTGCGTGACCCAGGATCCGACAGCAAAGAAAA
>JACPDT010000005.1 GCA_016183865.1 Armatimonadota bacterium
CGGGAGACTCTGGTCCTTTTGCACCTCGGTTGTCACAAAGGTGAGATTCTCCGAAACCGCCCCAGGCGGCACCACGACTTGAATGGTCTGGGTGCTGTTCCAGTGGGTGCCGCCGCCTGGACCGATCACGGATCTTGCCGTATCTTTGGGGATCAGGTAGCAGGGGGGGACGGATGCATCCAGACCTTTTGCGACCGTTGCTTTCCGCTGGGCATAGGTGTACTATTGGGCACTCACAGTGAGATTAAAGGTCCCCGCAGCGGTCGTAAAATAGAAGAATCTCCCGTCCGCTCCAGTGACCGCCCAATACGCCTCGCCCGAAGCGGTTACCTTCGCTCCAACGATGGGCGCTTTGGTATTGACGTCATACACATATCCATTGATGACCCCGCCTGTTGTGGGTGCAGGAGGAGGAGGAGGAGGTGGAGGTGGTGGTGGTGGAGTGATCTCCTCTCGCACCTCGATGACTATGGGCAGTGTGCTGGGAATCGTGCGCATCTTGCAGCGGGCGTGCAGTGTCCCTGAATAGGTCCCTGGCTCTGTGGCATCCGGGATTCGAATGATCAATGCGATCGTGAAGGGCTCCCCTGGGAACAGGCGGGGGATCGGATCAGGCGAGATTTCTGTGATGAATGGACGGAGGGATGGGGTCAACCAAAGGTCCAGCTTCTCCAGAAGGCAACTTGACGTCAAGGTCAGCTCAAGGGTGGCGGCCTCTCCGGGATGGAGAACTTTGGTAATCTTGTCCTCAGGACCCCAGGAAAACTTGAAACCATTGCGGGAACATACGAGGCAGGGATGTCCGTGAAGTTTTGGGCAATTCAAGGCGGAATGAGCATAGCCGTGACTCTTGCAGGGTTTGAGGTGTTTGGTGTGGCGATTGGGATGTTCGGAAGAGCCGGAATGAGCTGGAGAGGGCGGAGGGAGACACAGAAAGACCCAAAGGATAATCGAAACAAGGAAGAACCAGCGAAAAGCTCCGCACTGCAGGCCACCCATCCGAATGCCCATAAAGCCCCTCCCTCCGATTCATCAGAAATACGACACGGAGAACCCTTCGGGCTGCATAGGTTGCTGTGACTGTGTCTCGATCTCGCCTGCCTTCATTCCCCACATACCCCAGGGGGGGGCAGGAGGCAGCATCGTTGAGTTGAAATGAAGATGTTACTGTCAGTCCAGGACAAGGTATCACAACCTTGCCACAAAGTCAAGTTTTTGCAAAGGCGGGTCTATCCTTTGCGGAGTAGTCTGTTGAGGTGTTGAAATTAGGGAAACTGTGACGCTGTGCCGGTAAGCGGGACTGGAAGAGTGAACTATGGTGTGAAATCAGGGCGTTTCTTGTTCGATTAGATGGCAAATTGCCTGAAATCTTTGAACCGGTTGGCTAAGAAAACGCTTAACAGGCGCATTGAGCCTACTCGGAATCCGACCGCTTTCCTGTCCCTCAGACCATGACCGGGCTCCGTGCGGGTCTGGAATCCCTAGTGACCTCGCCCCACACGAAATTGCCTTGCACACAGGTAAGGACAGGCGCCCCTTTGGTCTTCCAGCCATGGAAGGGGGAGTTTCTCCCTTTGGATTGGAAGGTCCCTGTGTCAATAGTCGCTTCTTTTTCCAGGTCAAGTACGGTAAAATCCGCGCTGCTCCCTTCCTGGATTCCTCCAAAGTGCAGGCGCAGAATCCTCGCTGGATTCGTGGAAAGCTTGAGGATAAGCTCTTCCAGGCTAAGAACACCTCTGCCCACAAGCTCGGTAAGGAGAAGGGACACCGCGCTCTCAAGTCCTGAGATGCCGAAGGGGGCATAGGCGAATTCCTTTTCCTTGTCCTCCCGTGTGTGGGGCGCATGATCTGTTGCGATTACATCCAGTGTGCCGTCTTTGAGGCCCTGGCGAAGGGCATCTACGTCGTCCGCAGTTCGAAGGGGAGGATTCACTTTTGCGTTGGTGTCATATCCGGAAACCGCCTCCTCCGTGAGAATGAGATGGCTTGGAGTCACCTCTGCGGTGATGGAGACCCCCCTGGCTTTGCCATCCCTGACAAGCTCCACAGACCGTCTGGTGCTGATGTGGGCGAAGTGGAGCCGGGCGCGGGTCGTTTCAGCCAGAATGATATCTCTGGCCACCATGACCTCTTCCGCGGCTTTTGGGATTCCTCTAAGCCCCATTTTCGTGCAAAGGTACCCCTCATTCATGGCGCCCCCTGCTGAGAGAGTGAGGTCTTCGCAATGGGAGATGATGGGACGATCCAGCATTCTGGAGTATTCCAGGGCTCTTCGCATAAGCTCGGCTCTGGAGACAGGCTTTCCGTCATCGGAAAATGCCACTGCCCCGCCTTCTGCAAGATCCCCCAGCTCTGCCAGCTCTTCCCCTTTTTGCATTTTCGAGACAGATGCAACGGGGAAAACGCGGGAAAGGCCTATTTGCAGCCCCCTTCTGATGACATATTCCACAGATGCACGCTGATCCAAGGGCGGCGCCGTATTCGGCATGCAGGCAACGGCGACGAAGCCGCCTCGGGCGGCTGCGCGAAGTCCTGTCTCCAGAGTCTCCTTGTCCTCCTGGCCGGGCTCCCTCAAATGAGTGTGCATATCCACAAAACCGGGACAGAGGACCAGACCGGTGAGGTCTATAACCTCGCAATCCTGGGGAGACAGATCCCTGGCGATCCGCGCAATGGTGCCGTCCCTGATCTCGATGTCCAGAATCTCGGAAAGAGAACGGGCAGGATCCAGAATTCTTGCTCCCTTAAGCAGCTTCCTCATAGGGTTGACCTCCTAGCAGATAATGAAGCAAAGCCATGCGCACGGCCACCCCATTGGTGACCTGCTCTTCAACGACGGAAGCCGTGCTTATGGCGACATCTTCGGTGATCTCGATTCCAGGATTCATGGGACCCGGGTGCATGATCAGAACATCGAACTTGGCCCTTGACAATCTTTCCCTGCTGATTCCATATCTTTGGATATACTCGCGGATGCTCGGGAAGAGCCCTGCCTGCTGTCTCTCCTGCTGGAGACGGAGGATGTAAATCACATCCGCCTTGGGAATGACGGGATCGAGATGATATGAAACATTGACCCCTGTTTTCTCTATATCCACAGGTATCAGGGTGGGCGGCCCCACAAGGGTCACCTCGGCGCCGAGCCGTTTGAGCCCCCATATGTCCGATCTGGCCACTCTGCTGTGGGTGATGTCGCCGATGATGGCCACATGTAAACCCTGGATCCGCCCCTTCTTCTCGGTGATGGTAAAAAGATCGAGAAGGCCCTGAGTGGGGTGCTCGTGCATCCCGTCTCCCGCGTTAATGACCGATGCTTTCACGGTTTGTGCAACCAGATGGGGCGCTCCGGCCTCTCCGTGGCGCAGGATGATCATATCCACACCCATGGCTTCGAGCGTTCTGGCCGTGTCCTTCAGAGACTCCCCTTTGACCACCGAGCTTGTGGCCACGGATATGGCGGCTGAGTCGGCGCCCATCCGCTTGGCTGCCAGCTCAAAGGAAAGGCGGGTGCGCGTACTGGGCTCGTAGAAAAGTGTGGCGATCGTTCGCCCCCTCAATGTGGGCACTTTCTTGATGGTTCGGAAAAGGATCTCCTTGAATGCCACTGTCTCATCGAGAATATGTTTCATTTCATCTGCTTCCATGTCTTCAAGACCGAGCAGATCTTTTCTCATCCCTTTCATAGAATGCCCCCCTTATCATATAAAAATGCCTTCCTGCCGATTCCCGGCGGAAGGCTTTGTGGTTTTCCGGACTTTTCTCACTCTTAACTTCTTTCTCCCTCCAGAATGACAACCTCGTCGGCGCCCTCTACCTCCTGGAGATGAACGTCTACGCGCTCATCCTGGGAGGATGGACAGTTTCTGCCCACATAATCGGCCTGGATGGGCAGCTCCCTGTGGCCCCTGTCCACGAGGACCGCAAGCTGGACCACAAGAGGTCTTCCCAGATCCATCAGAGCATCGAGGGCACATCTCACCGTGCGGCCCGTGTACAAGACGTCATCTACGAGCACGATCTTCTTATCGGTAATGTCAAAGGGGATCTCGGTTTTCCGCACAACGGGATGATGATGGAGCCTGGTGAGATCATCCCTGTACAGAGTGATATCCAGAACCCCTATGGGGACGGACTTCCCCTCGAATGACTCGATCCTCTCCACCAGGCGTTTTGCGAGATGGATTCCCCGAGTTCGAATCCCCACAAAGGCCAACTGCCCTGTTCCCTTGTTTCGCTCAAGAATCTCGTGGGCGATGCGGGACAGGGCCCTGGACATGTCCTCTTTGTTCATGATCTGAGATTTTACGGCCAACTGCATATTAAAGCTGTTCTATCAAGGGAGCCTTTTTCCTCCCCCTTTTCTTCGCATTTTTGATAAAACTTCCGTGGCTTTCTTTCGAGCCACTGTGGATGCCGTCTGAAAACTCTTCCTGAACTCCTCCCTGCTCATCAGGGCGCCTGTGCGATAATACTTGGCGGCTGCGACGCCGGCTGCGTATGTTCCTGCATATCCGATGACGGCCTTAATCACAGGACCTGCCACAGGAACAAAGCCTACGAGCTCTCTGGCAAGAGTTCGCCAGCCCAGGGCGCTCCCGATCAATGGAGTCAACTCTTTCAACATCTCCTGAAAATTCATCTCCCTGCCGTGAATACAGGCCAATTGGAACAGAAGCTTCACCTGATTCGTTGTCAGAAGAAGCGTATCCCCTGCCGCCGCAAAGGGGCCCAGGATGATCCCGACAATGGGGAAATGACCGGGTAGGGCTGAAGCAAGAGCGATCAGAAGGTTTTGAAAGGATGTCTTCAGGATAAGCCTTCGGGCCACTTCCCTTCGGAAAGCGGGAAGCTGTCTTCCCACCGCAAGCTCCAGGGTCGGCAAGGCATTGAGAATGCTGAGAAGACAACCCCTGGAAAGACCTGATGTGAAATCCGAGGGATAACGGAAATAGGGCAAATCGAGCCATCCCGGCTCCAAAGCCCCTTGGCTCGGCGAATCGTTTTCTCCTGACACAAGAATCCGTGTTGTGGCCAATGAGGCTAGTTTTGCGAGGAACTCTCCCTTTTCAAAGAGATCCTCAAGCTTGAGGGGAGTAATATACAGGATGAGATTGGAGCCCCTCAAAACACCCTCTTTTTCCGGATCCAGGGGAAGGGGCACCTCCCTGATGGGGGCTCTGGGAGAGGGGATCACCATGGTCCCCCCGAGAAAATAGGCCCTCCAAAGGTCGAGCAGCTCACTGGACTCGCCCACAAGGGAAATTCGAAATTCCTGGGTCGCCTGGGTCTCGATTTGATTCCAGGGAACCCGCTCCTTATAAGCCCGCCAGAGAAGATCCAGTTGCTCCTTCAACCTGCCCATTCAAAAGCCACCGCCCCATGAGATAAATTGTGCGGATCAGCCCAAATCCACCGCCTGATTGGGGATCAGGAGAACCTCTTGACGGAATTCTGTTCACGATGAAGGTTTCCTTCACCCACCCATCCTCGCAAGAGTCCCTTCCCACAGCTCCGGTAGAATCTTTCCGGCAGACCCCAGGAGACTCGCGTCTACAGCGCCTCGATGAGTCTGCTCTTCACTAGAACTGAGTCTCCCGCAGAGCCTCAAGCAGATAGTTTTCCGGAAGATCCTTCAGGGAGGATGCCACCCGCTCCAACTCCTCCAGTGGAAGGTCACCGACAAGGGCCACCTCTCTTCCCCCTTCCGTCCACCTGATGATCCAGAAGGTCTTTCCTTCCCTCTCGCGCATCTCCTTTTGCCGGGGCTCCTTTCCGGCAGGATCGGCCCTTGCCTGGAAAAGGGAGATCTTGCCTGACTCTCCGGAAAAGAGAATCTGTACCGCCTGCTTTCCCTGAAAGGGGACCAGCTTGGCCCCGCTGAACCGGAAGCCTTCGGGCAGATGGGAAGGGACCATCAGGGAAAGACCCGTTCGGTGCTCCAATTGCGCCAGAGCGCGGGGGTTAATGTTCGGAAGGTCCGTCACAACCTCCGCATTTCCGGGGGCCTTGAAAACGAATTCCTTCGGAGAAAGTCGCGGATTCAATGTGATGTCGGAAAGGGAGGTGGAGGCCACTGTCTCCCCGTTGGGCTTCAGGCGATCCACTCTCAAGAGGAGATATTCCTGCCTGTCAATCCAGACAACTCTCCCCCCTCGTCTTCCGCCTGCCGGGGACACCTGAATTTTGTAAGCCTCCCTTCCTCCAATCTCCTCGGAACCCAGGAGCTCGAAACGGAAATGCTCGGTAAGCCTCTCAAAGCTCTTTGGGATTCGTTTTCCCATTCTCAGGGAAGAGGGGAAACGAAACGCCTGTTTCCGGCGATCCGAGTAGTACCATTGAAACTTGCCGTCATCCACCAGAAAGTCATTGGCCAGTGGGCCGGGAGAAAGGAATTGCACCCTCGATCCCTGACCGCCCAGTTGCCTGATCTGCATGATCACTTCCAGCTCCCTGGGGCGGAAGACCTTCAAGGTCTTCCGTGCGGAAAAGGAGATCTTCCCCTTTTGCTCCAGAGCCTTCCTGATGATGGCCAGGGGATCGTCTTCCGCGAAAAGGGGGGATGCGACAAAGAGAAAACAAAGAACAAGAAGCGCCCTGCGCTTCATAAGAAATCCTCCGAATCCTCCACCACATCAAGGACAAGCCGCCCCATCAGAGACGCCTCCCCTGCTCCAGCGGAGAGATTCCTGACACTCAAATGTGCGGAAAGCGCCGCATCCGTGAAAGAGCTTGCCCTCACAGCTTCGGTATGAGCGGAAAGCAATGCCTCATCGCTCGACATGGGTTGAAAGGCCGTGGGCGCCAGGTGGTTGCTCCCCTTGTGGCTCTTGTAGTGCCCATACTGGGTTCCCACGAGGCTCCCGAACCACACGAGGAGAAACACTCCCAAAGCCGGCGCCAAAAATCTGATCATGGGCACCCTGAAAGCCACCTTCCAGAGCGGCGGCTTTTCCGTTTTCAACCTTGCCGCAAGCTTTGCCGCGAAATAGGGTGAAGTCTCTTCTCTGGGGAGCCCGCGCAGTGCCGACAGAGTCTTGCGGGCCCGGGCGATCTCGGATTGACACCGGGGACATTCATCCAGATGGGCATTGACACGGGCCAGGGATTCTCCAGGGAGAGTCCCTTCCACGAAATCCCACTGATATTTGAGCAGATCTTTACAAATCATGTCTCCTCACCCGTTTGTCCCTTCCGGCGGCGCCCTAGATCCTTCCTCTCAATCTTTCCTTCAGCTCAGACCTCGCAAAATGAGACCTGGATTTCACGGTTCCTATGGGCACTTTCAGGATCCTGCCGATCTCCTCGAACTCCAGACCCTCTATGTCGTGTAACACCAGAACAGCCCGATGTTTCTCCGTAAGCTGCATGATCGCTTTTTGAACTTCCTCTTGAAGCTCCTTTTCTTCCAGAATCTCCTCGATTGCCGGGGGATCATCCTCAGGCCTCAATGCGCCCTCTCCGCCGGATGCGATCAACTCCTCCCAGGAAGTGAGAGGCTGCTTTTGTCTCAGCCTGTCGAGGCACAGGTTCGTGGCAATCCGGTACAGCCAGGTGCCGATAGCGGATTCCCCCCGAAAATCGGCCAGGGCGTGATAGGCCTTGATGAACACCTCCTGAGTGATATCCTCATTGTCCGCCCTGGGTCCCATCATCCGGTACACCGTATTGAGTATCCGATCCTTGAACCGGAGCACGATCTCCTCGAACGCCCCGGCATCCCCTGCCCTGTGCCTTCTGATCAACTCCTGATCCGCTTCATGCATGCCGGAAAACCCGCCGCCACCTTGAATTCCTCCCCCCGGAGAACTTCTGACTCGGGCGCCGATTCCCTCTGACGGAAAATGACACAGGATCATGATATCCATATATTTTGACGATGGCAATGAAAAAAGGTTCAATCTCCCGAATTACGGATATTCGTGCTATTCGCGTGCAAAGAACGTCCGGGCAGGGTTTTGTCCCTCCTTGTAGAAATCAGCCAGGACCATGGGAAGAAAAATTCCAACAATAACTGCACTCCTGTTTATTCTGCTGATGACACAGGTTTGTCTCTCCTCCGAGAAACAGGATCCCCTCAGCTTTGAAGAAAGGCATAAGGACAAGCAATTCATCTATCTTCTCGCCGATGTGGACGTCAAGGTCAACGAAGATTGGACATACGTCACCCGGTCGCGGGAAAGGATAAAGATCCTGAAGGAAGAGGCGCGCAGCCTGGGGGAGATCTCAATTCCCTATGAAGAAGGCCGTGAAACAGTTTCGGAAGTCAAGGCATATACAGTGACACCCGACAACAAGAAGCTGCCCTATTCAACAATCCAGGATCTCAGCATGTATGCGGGTTATCCAATGTATTCCAATTTCAAGGTCAAAATCATAACGCTACCTGAGGTCGTCGTCGGAGCAGTGCTGGAATATGAATATGCCCTCACATCAAAAGGGATGCCCATAAGAAATACCTTCTGGTATGAGGGGAATGCCGAGTCCGACGCACCTGTCAAGGAATTCAGATTTTCCATAACCATGCCAAAGAAGCTCGGCATTCAATACAGAGAATTTGGAATGACCAGAAAGCCGAAAATTACTGAAAAGGACAGCGCCGTCTCATTTGTATGGGATGTCCGGGAAATGGAGCCGTCAACGCTCGATGAGGACTACACCCCTCCGCCGACCCCCCAGGACGCCAGGGATAGATTTGAGTTCTCATCCCTTAATGAGTGGAAGGAGATATCTCATTGGTACCTGTCCTTGGCAGAGAAGAATCTCAAGATTACCGAAGAGATTGAGGAGGCTTCCAAGAAGATCGCAGGGGACTCGTCGTCGGTCGAAGGTAAGACCCGCGCCATATTGGAATATATTTCCGCCAATTTCAGGTATGTCTCAATGACTCTCGACGATCACACCCTTGAGCCTCATCCCACGGACGAAACTTTCAAGAATAAGTACGGTGACTGTAAGGATCTTTCTTTGCTTGCCATGGCCATGTTGAGGTCCGCAGGCATAGATTCTCACATGGCATTGTTCAACACGGAGTTTTCAGGCATGGACCCGAAACATTGTTTACCCCTTCCAGGGCTCTTTAATCACGTTGTCCTTCTGGTAAAAGGAGAAAAGGGGAAAGATTTTTACGTTGACCCATCTCTGGAGGGATATGATGTCGGCCAGTACCCCCTAACTTATCAGGCTGCCCACACATTCCTCATAACGGAAGAAGGCGGCGGTTTTGAAAGGTTTCCGGTCTCTGAAGAGAAGAACAGCTCCTGCAAGACCAGACGAATCGTTACGATCTACGGAAACGGCTCGGCTCTCACCGAAGTCGAGCAGATAGGGGATCTGGACTTTTCCGTCTTTCAAAGGAAACTACTCAAAGGCCTGGACAAAGAAAAAAAGCACAGGTTCTTTCAGGCTCTGGATGCGGGTCTCGCTTCCGGCGGAAAGCTGATCGAACGAAGAATAGAGGGCCTGGACAACAAATACGGCCCGATAACGCTTGTCGCCAAGACCAGGCGCGACGGTGAATTTCCGGTGACCAACGGCATGATCATTATTGACATCCCTGGCTACGACAGAAGTAGAGGTTTCGCAACAAAGGAAAGAAAAAATCCAATATTCTGGCCTGCCAATGCTCGTTATGAGCGCATAACAACCTACCGCATCCCCAAGGGATTCAAGATTCTGCACATGCCCGGGGATCTGAATCTGGATGTCGGTTTGTTCAGCTTGACAAGAAAGTATGTCAGGACCGGCGGAAGCATCACCGCGACCGAGATGGAGCGTCGGAGAAGAATGCAGTTGCCCAAGGAAAAATACGCGGATGTCAAGCAATTTTTTGACCAGCTCCGGACAAAGACCAGCCAGCGGATTATTCTGAAAAAATGATCTGAAGGCACGGCCTTTGCAGAACTTGCCACACTCCGGAAACCCATGTTATAATATGCCGTAGCCGGGGTGGTGGAATGGCAGACACAGGGGACTTAAAATCCTCTGGCCGAAAGGCCGTGCGGGTTCAAATCCCGCCCCCGGCACCAGGGCTTATGGGAACCGTGTTCTTGGACATTGCAGACCTGACGCGAGGGTCAGGAGAAAGACCTGTCTTGGAGCCTGGTCCCCTGTGTATGTCGCGAAGCCAGCGATGCGCCTCCTCGGTCCATCTTATTTCTGCCACGTCCGAATCCGGCGCTCCATATCTTCGTTCGATATTACGCGTCCACTCCGCGAATCTTCCAATCCCCGCTCGACCATGCGCTCAAAGGCGAGTTCCCGCATGATCTCCTCATAAGTCGCGTCTTCAGGTTGGGACTGAATTACCGTGAGTTTTCGGCAAACCTGCACAGGCCCAATGGCCGTCGGTGGATGACGTGAGCGTGGCAAGAAAAACTGCGAAGCGGAGCGTGCAGGTCAGCTAGAGATCAGGCGGGGGACCCTTGGCCCTGGCAAGCGCCTCCGAATAGTTCCACGGCATCCAGGCGGTGGGTTCCTTGCGGATCTCCTCGGCATGCCGTTGTAGCTCGGTCATATAGTCAAACGGGTTGACCCCGTTGAGCTCACAGGTGTAAATGAGGCTCATGAAAAGGTCTCCCACCTGAGCCCCGTTCAGGGTTCGATAAAAAAGCGCGTTCTTTCGGTGCAGCACTGCCTTCTTGAGCGCTCGCTCGCAGATGTTGTTGTCCAGTGGGGCGCCCGCCTTGCGGAGAAATAGGGTGAGGGGGTCCCAATGCTTCAGCATATATTTTATCGCCTGGCCCAGTCCTGAGTTCGGCTCAGTCCGTTTCTCCTCCAACTGCGCAGTCATCCACGCCTTCAGCTTTTTCATAAGAGGGGAACTTCGCTCCTTATGAAGCGCCAACCGCTCCTGGGGGCTCATGCCTCCCTCCCGAGCCTGCTCGTTGTTTCCGTACACCTCACCCAGTGTTTCCAGCACGTAGCGGCAGTCCTCGGGGAAATTGTCCGCCACGTCCACGAAATGACGCCGACCATGGGCAAGGCAGTTGGCCAGTATGACCGAAAGAAAATCGGGAGCTTCAGGCTTGGGTACGTTGCGCGACAGGGCGTCGCACAT
>JACPDT010000130.1:0-7750 GCA_016183865.1 Armatimonadota bacterium
AGAAGTCCCATGGGGAGAGAGTATACCGTCGGATAAGGAAGCTCCCACATGCCGAACCAACTGAAATAATCAGGCTGAGTGGCAGTGTTTCCAAAGATTGAGAACATGTTGTCTTTCCACAGAACCATGGGGTCATAGTAAGGGGAAACGACAAAATACTCGAGCCCTATGTCTGCGGCGCCGAGTTTTCCGGACAGGTCGGCCCTGATCATCTGGCCCTGAACACTGTTCTTTGCATTCATGGCGGCAGGGGTTGGGGCGCGGTTCGCCACATAGCTGGAGCTTGCGTATCCCGCAGAAAAGGTCCAGTTCTTCCAGAAAGGAAGGGGATATTCCAGGTCAATTCCCCATGTGTTCTGCTCCTGGGGACCGGCCGTGGTGCCCGCGCCGAAGCTGAAAATCCACCAGGGAGTCGGAACCGTTCCTGCAGTGACGCCGGCTGTTCCAAAATCCTCATCATAAGCTCTCTGGAAATTCAGACGAGCCTTGAGGTTGGAGTTAGGAAACTCCGTCTGTGCGGACGCACCCAGCAGGATCTGTCCATAAGGCACATAGGTGGCCGCAGGGAGGCGGGAACCGAATACCTCATAGCTCACAGTGGGGAGCCAGCCCATGTTTTCCAGTTTTCCCCTCACATCCCCTCCGTAAAGGGGAAGGTAGTTCGGGCCATAGTAGGTCACATTGGGCATGCCCTTGTAAATGATTTCAGGCAAAAGATACGGAGTAAATGAACCGACCGTGCCTTCAAACCCTGTGGATGGTTTCTCCACCCACGCCCGGTCCAGGGTTACCCGCAAGTTGTTGGCGGCGCCCATCAAGAAGGGATTGCTCAAATAGGGGGGGGTTGCACCCCAGGTATAGCTGTTCGGCGCATCGCCGATTTGATTCCAGGCCGCCAGGGTGACTCCGCCGTTCCACTCAGGGGAAAGCTTTGCTTTCGCGGTAAGTTCCCCCATCATGGTGAGTCCGGTTCCGGATGTCAGGGGTAGAGCATTGGCAGGGTTCATGAACAAGGTCGTGTAATCGGTGGCGCCTGCACCGAAAACACCTGCGGTGGCCGCGGCTATGGAAGCGCCATTGGTGGTCCTGGGACCGGAAACCCTAATACCGCCGGGCAGATCCCGCTTGTAGTCAACTCCGGTGCTTGTGGCCATCGCATGCAGCATCCCCGAGATCTTCACTCTCTCGAGCTCGGTGACGCGACTCTCCAAAGCGGCGATCTTGTCCTCCGCTTTTGCAACCCGCACTCCCAGGGCGTCCAGCTCATCCCTGAACTCGTTGATGAGTTTTCTGAGAGCGGCCAGGTCAGATTTTGTGGCCAGATTGGAAAGATCCGCCTGGCCCATTTTCTCGACCTTGGCGAGGACGCGAGCCACGGCCATTGCCACTTCGTATCGCGATGCGGCTCTGTCCCCCTTGAATGTACCGTCAGGATAACCTTCCAGAAGGCCCTTGGCAGACAACTGATTGACAGCGTCCAGTGCCCAGTGAGATGGAGGCAGATCGGCAAAGGGACCTGCAAACACCGGTGCGGCCAGGGCCAGAAGAAGGGTTAGTAGGACTATTGCCTTCTTCACACACATACCTCCTTTGTCTTCCTAAAAGATAGAAAAACTGAGGCTGCGATTTCCCGGGGAGTGTCCTTGTTTCCCTCCCTTTGATCGCGCGCCTCGAGTCTTCTCCCTGCGGAGTTACGCTGACTTTCTCCCACCCCCGGGAGACGACCGAGTTGACCAAAATACAATATCATAATAGCAGATTTCTCCCAGGTTGTAAAGCCCCCTACCAGGACTTATCCAGTTGCGCGACCTCCTCCATAAACCTTCGGGCGTCCGTGAACTCCTTGTATACGGATGCAAAACGCACATAGGCGACATCATCCACGTGCCGCAACATGTCCATGATGCTCTGGCCGATCTCCATTGCGGAAACTTCGTTATCCAAACGATTTCGGATCTCCCGCTCCACATTGTTGGCCATCTGCTCGATATGGTTAAGGCTGATGGGCCGCTTCTCACAAGCCTTCAGGATGCCCGTCAAAACTTTGTTGCGATCAAAGGGCTCCCGCCGCTTGTCCTTCTTGACGACCCACAGCGAGCTCTCTTCGTGCCTCTCATAGCTCGTGAAGCGCCGCAGACACGACAGACATTCCCTTCTACGTCGAATGCAAGAACCCTCTTCCGTCATACGAGAATCCAAAACTCTGCTTTCCGGATGCTGACAAAAGGGGCATCTCAATGGAGCCTCACCTCTTACGTATGAATGCCGGAATATCCAGATCCACGAGAGGGGCAAAAGAGGGCTTCACGTCCAGAAGCTCCCGGGATTCCACAGTCCTCCGCTCAGTCACTCTCGCGCCGGTCGCCCCATCGGTCCTGGGCCCGAACCCTGTGGCAAGGACCGTGATGCAAACTTCGCCCTGCATTCTCTCATCTACAACCGCCCCGAAAATGATCTTGGCCTCAGGATCAACCGCCTGAGAAATGATGTCTGCAGCCTCGTGAACTTCGATCAGGCTGAGGTCGCCGCCACCGGTGATGTTAAAAAGGACGCCCTTTGCGCCGTCAATCGTGGTCTCCAGGAGGGGGCTGGCAATAGCGGCCTTGGCAGCCTCAATGGCCCGGTGCTCCCCTGTTCCTCTCCCGATTCCCATCAGTGCGGATCCCGCGCTGGTGACGATGGTCTGGACGTCGGCAAAGTCAAGATTGATCATCCCGGGTTTGGTGATCAAGTCGGAAATACCCTGCACACCCTGGCGAAGGATGTCGTCCGCCACCTTGAATGCCTCGACGAGAGAGGTTCTCTTCTCAACAACCTGGAGGAGGCGATCATTGGGAATGGTAATGAGAGCATCCACCTTCTGCTCCAAGTCCGTAATGCCCGATTCCGCCACATTCATACGAGCCTTACCCTCGAAGGCGAAGTGCTTGGTGACAACGGCTACCGTGAGAGCGCCGACCTGTTTGGCCATTTCCGCAACAACAGGAGAAGCCCCTGTGCCGGTTCCACCTCCCATGCCGGAGGTGATAAAGACCATGTCGGCCCCGTCCAGAGCCCGTGTGATCTCATCGGCATTCTCCTGGCACGCCTGTTTCCCGATGTCGTGATTTGCGCCTGCCCCCAGACCCCGCGTCAAATTGCCTCCGATGTGAATCCGCTGATGGGCTTCGCACAAGAAAAGAGCCTGGGCATCCGTATTGATCGCGATGAACTCCACGCCCTTAAGACCGATCTCAATCATTCGATTTACGGCATTGCAACCGGCTCCGCCGACGCCGACAACCTTGATTCCGGCAAATTGCTCAGGACCTTCCTTGGTTTCTTTCACCTTTCCATTTCCCATTCAGGCAACCCCCTCTAAAATACTTCCTTAAACCAGTGAGAAATTCTGCTCCAGATTACTTTGAAATACTGAGGATGCCTCATCCTGTATTTCCGGTCCTGCCGATTGCGGGCGCCGTACAAAACAAGGCCTACACTGGTGGAGTAAACCGGACTCTTCAAGGACTCGACCATCCCCGGAACATTTCCTGGAACTCCCAGGCGCACGGGAAGCCCCAGGACCTTCTCCGCGAAAGAAGCCATCCCCTTGAGAAGAGAAGTTCCCCCTGTCAGGGTGACTCCGGCGAGAAATACTTCTTCCCCACATACTCGAAAGATTTCCTGCTTTACAAGAGAAAGGATCTCCTCCACTCTTGGCTCAATGATCTCAGCCAGTCGCTTCAGGCTTATGCTTTCCGGCTCCCCCTGTGAGAGAGTGGAAATCTGAAAATCCTGGTCCTCCTCGACCTGCTCGACGGAAACCCACCCGTACTCGATCTTGACCCTTTCCGCTTCTTCCGGAGGGGTCCGAAAGGCCACGGCGATGTCGCGGGAAACATGGTTGCCTCCCACGGGGAGAACGGCGGTATGATAGATCCCGCCATTCAGAAAAACCGCGATATCGGTTGTACCCCCGCCGATATCCACGAGAACGGTCCCCAGCTCTTTCTCCGCCTCGTTCAGAACAGCCAGGCTGGAGGCAACAGGCTCGAGGACGATGGCATTTCCTTCGAGCTCAAGGCCGGCCTTCTGCACACACTTATTCACATTCTGGAGAAAAGTGGAGACCCCTGTGACGATGTGCGTATCTACTTCCAGGCGTATGCCCGACATTCCGACAGGATTCTTGACCCCATTCTGCCCGTCAATAGAAAAGCTTCGGGGGATCACGTGGATGACTTCACGATCTGAGGGGATGCTGAGAACTTTGGCGGCCTCGATGACCCGCTTGACGTCCTCTTCTACAATTTCCTTGTCGGAGCTGGCCACGGAAATCACCCCATGGCTGTTCAAGGAAGAGATGTGCTCGCCCGACACTCCCGCATAAACCGGCCCGATGTTGAAGCCGGCCATCCTCTCCGCTTCGGCGACCGCGCCTTCGATGGATTTCACAGTCTTGTCTATATCGAGGACCACACCCTTGCTCATTCCGGAGGAGGGTGTGGAGCCATTCCCGACAATTTCGACGTTTCCTTCCCTGGAAACCTCTCCGATGACGCAACAGACCTTTGTGGTGCCTATATCCAGACCGACCACAACGTCATTTTTTGGCACCAAAAATCCACCCCTTTGTCAGTTGCCGGGAACCGGCGCTGAACAATCAAGTTCGACCCGGGCCGAAGAACTCCTCCAGGATGCAACACCAAAATTCTGCCAATGAGTGGCAAACTCAGCCCTGATTCGTCGCCACAGAGCCATAGAGTACGATCCGCACAGTGCGTCGGCTGCACTGAGAGAGCCTCAGCCTTGCGGAATGCCTGGACATCCTGGTGGAGTCCTTCCGCTACACCCTGGCAGAATTCAGGTGGTGGATCCAGGTTCAGGCCGCGCCGCTCGCTCGAAGAGAAGTCTCCTTATGATGGTCAAATCCTGAAATAGCCGGACACCGAAAGTGATGATGGCGGCCATGTACAGGTCCACGCCCAACCGGTCCCCCACATAAGTCAGAAAAGCAGCGAGCAGAGTGTTTGTGGCAAATCCGGACACGAAAATGGGAATATGAAACTTGCCCTCAAGGACGGAGCGGCCCGCCCCCATCACGGAATCCAGAGCGGCCAGAAAAGCAACCGACATGTATTTTGCATAAACAATGGGCACCTTTGCAGGAATCGTCAGGCCGGCCAATACTCCCAGAAGAAGGCCCGCAAAGACGACAAACATTTTCAATCCTCTCCTTCTTTGACCGGCTTTGCGTACCGAAACAGAAGACTTCCCTTGTAAGCCGACAAAAGAACCTCTTTTCTTTTCTCCAATCTTACTTCCACCCCGTTCAGAATGCTGGGCGCGAGAGAGTCAAGAATTCCTCCCCTCATTTTCAATGCCGTCTCCAGAGCCGACGGGTCCCCGATGGCCGTGATGATATAGGGAGGAACCAGCCTTACAGTATTGATGAGAATGGTGGGGCCAACGCAGCGAATCGGGGTTGTAGCCACCAGTCGCTGATCATTTACGGCGACGGCTTCAGCCCCTGCGGCCCAGAGCTCTGTGGAAATCTGCTGGATATCCACGTCATGGACCAGAAAAAAATACGGATCTTCGCCCGTTTTCGGCCTCTTGGGAGAATCGTTCAGAGTGACAATAAGCCCCGGACCCTTGACCGCCAGCAAACCGGCTTGAAGTCTTGCCGTCATCATCTGGCTGCTCAGCTCTTTTTTCAGATTCGCTCCCTGAAGAGCGGCTTTTTCATAGCCGGCCATTTGTCCCCGAAGGTGTGAAAGCTCCTGACGAAGGTTGGTCCGTTCCTTCTCCAGCTCCCTGATCATCTGCACCAGCTCGGAGGATCGGTAAGAAGAAAGGGGAAAGCCTTCCCGTTGTTGAGTGCGAAACTGAACTACCGTCAGAAGGCCAAGAAAAAAACAACCCAGAGCAAGGGGTGTTTGCCAGGGATGCATCCTCTTCCTCGGTCCTGCATCCTGTTTCACTGTCTTGTCTCATCTCCTATGCGCAATACAGGGGCATTCTTGAAGCGGAGATCAATATATGCCACTTTAGTCTTCCGCTGCCTGGCCGCTGCGAGAAGGGATGGAAGTATGGCCATTTTCTCGGCCAGGTCCTCCCCCATTCCCATACGGACCCATATGCGATCTTCGGTAAAAAGGGACAACTCTCCTTTTGACGAGACTTCATATCGCAGCACCGGTTCGGAGAAGGTATCCGAAAGTTTCCTGAGGCTTCGCAGCAGTACCAGGGCCGAGGGGCTCCCGATTCGGCTACTCTCGGGAATCTGGGACGGGTCGAGAAGAAGTACAGGAAGGTCGGGACGGTAAGAATCAAAGGGGTAAAGTATGAAACCGCAGTGATCCACTCCCCACCATCTCTTTTGCAGGAAGGTGATGGCCACCGGACTCCGCTCAAGAAGACTGACCCGCACTTCACGTGGAAGACGCTTGCGAATCTGCGCACGCTCAACGAGGGCGATGGATGTGAGACGATCCTTGACATCCTGTGAAGAAACCAGCCAGATACTATCGCCTGTCTGGATACCTGTCCTTTCGATCACTTCCCGCGCTTCCAGCCGGCTCAAGCCCGAAACGTGGACTTCCCTGACCCCGAAAGCGGGGGAGAAGAGGAAGACGAGCTGACCCAACAGGAGAATAAGCAAACTCTGCCTGATTGCACGGGGCTGATCACCCCCTGCGCCTTTTGCAACTTTCCTGCGCCTTTCGGCCATGTTTTTTCCCCTATATTTATATTCCTAAGTCCGCCACGCGATTTGGGTTGCCGTCCGGGTCCCACCTGCCCACTATTCTTATTTCGGGCTCCAGTTGGATGCCCAACTTGTCGCCGACAAGCTGCTGTATCCTTCGAATCAGTCCGAGAACATCGGCGGCTTTTCCATCGCCTTTGTTCACTATGAAATTGGAATGACGTTCCGACACCCGGACATTTCCCATCTGAAGGCCTCTGCCTCCTGCAGCCTCCACACATCTCCAGGCGGAATGACCGGGTGGGTTCTTGAAAATGCTTCCCGCATTGGGGATCGAGAGGGGCTGCTCCTTCCTCCTTTTTGCGAACATGTCGAGTACCTTTTGCCTGACTGCCGAAGGGTCACCCTGCCTCAACTGAAAAGTCGCGCCCAGAACAATCCACCCCTCTCCGAGTCCGGAGTGTCGGTATCGAAATGGGATTTCACCACGGGCGAGACGGCGAAACCTGGAGTTTTCATCGAGTATCTCAGCTTCCACAAGGGAGTCGGAGACAGACCCCAGATAGGTGCCGGCATTCATAAAGACAGCCCCGCCCACGGTCCCTGGAACGGCGGCGAGGAACTCCAATCCCTCCAATCCCCTGTCAACAACTACCCGAAGGAGTTTTCCGATCTTTACGGCAGCCCCTGAGTGAATCCGGAGATCGCCGATCCGAATCTCATCAAGACCCTCGTGCATGTGAACCACCAGACCCTCGATGCCGGAATCGGCTACGAGAAGATTGGTTCCGTTTCCGAGAACAAATACGGGCATCCGGATCGAGCGGGCGTACTGAAGAACAGTGCAGAGATCGGGAATGCCGGCAGGCTCAAAAAAAATGTCGGCAGGACCGCCGATGCGGAAGGATGTGTGCGACGCCATGGGCTCCCCCACGACCACTTGACCCCTGGCTATTTGTTGAATCTTTGAACCTTCCTGTCGCCAATCCATGGCAACAAGCTCCTCACTCTGCGCCCAGGGCCGCTCTCGGTTGATCTTTCACGTCCGGAGAAGGAGGGTCT
>JACPDT010000130.1:7840-45067 GCA_016183865.1 Armatimonadota bacterium
CAGCGTAAGGACGAGGTCGTTTGGCTCGAGCCTGGAAAGCAGGTATCGCAGGATCTCTTCCTTTGTCGGTATGAACAGCACTTCCCGCTCCTTTTCGCGATTTCGTATGCCCTCGGCCAGAAGGTCCGCACTGACTCCCACCAGCGGACATTCCCCTGCAGAGTAAATCTCGGTCACGATCGTTATATCCGCGTTCGAGAAGGCAGATATGAATTCGTCCTTGAGAAATTTTGTTCTTGTGTAACGATGGGGCTGAAAAACAGCTATGATCCTGCGATCATAGCCGGATCGCGCAGCTTGAAGAGTTGCACGGATCTTCGCAGGATTGTGCGCATAATCATCAACTACAAGGATGCCGTCCGCCTCACCCAGGACTTGAAACCTCCTCAGAGCGCCGCCGAAATTGCGAAGCGCTTCCCTTACATTCTCGAAGCTGAGCCCGACCTGGAGACCGATCGCGGTGGCGGCCATCGCATTCTGTATATTGTGGAGGCCCGGAACCGATAACTCGAGTCTCCCCAGATCGCGCCCACAATAGGAGATGGTAGCAGAGGCGCAATGCTCCTTCAGGGTAATGTCTCTTGCGGAGAAATCCGCTTCTTCATTGAATCCGTATGAAATCAGGCGACCTTTGAGACGGGGAAGAATCCTTCGAATCTGTTCGTCATCCACACAGAGAACGGCGCAACCGTGTTCGGCAGGGATCTTGGACAAGAATTCCACAAATACTTCCACGACCCGGTTCATGGTGAGCTGGTAGTCAAAATGAAACGTGGAGAATGGGCCTGTTCCCAGGTTTACGTCGGCATCAATATTTGTGACAATTGCCATCTTGGGCCGCAACTTCAGGAAGGAAGCATCGCTCTCGTCAGCCTCGGCCACAAGGTATCTTCCCTTTCCCAGCTTGGCGTTGGCCCCGAAATCGCTGAGCTCCCCCCCGATCACCACGGTCGGATCCAGGCCGTTTTTCTCAAGGATGAGGCTGATCATGGATGTGGTAGTCGTCTTTCCATGTGTGCCGGCGACGGCGATTCCCACACGCCCGCCCATCAGGTATCCCAACATTTCGGCTCTCTGGAGAACAGGGACTCCACAAGCCCGGGCGGCTACAATCTCGGGATTGTCCTCAGGGATGGCCGAAGATACAATCACCGCATCAGCTCCGCGGATATTCGATTCGGCGTGACCCACGAAAATTCTGGCGCCCAGATCCTGCATTTGTTTCGTAAGCCTGGTCTCCCGCAGGTCGGAGCCGGAAACTTTATAGCCCATATCCACAAGGACTCGAGCGACTCCGCTCATTCCGATACCGGCAATACCTACGAAGTGGATTTGCTTGTATCCTTTCCAGCCTTTGTGGTTGCGTCTGTGGTTCAACTTCCGTTTCAAGGGAAGAATCTTGTCAGTCTTTCCGTCTGCATCTGATAATTTCATACAGAATCTCCACGATTTCCTCGGATGCTTGAGGCTTTCCCAGGCTCCTGCTGGCAAAAGCCATGCGTTCCAGCCTGTCGGCATCGTTCAACAGACTCGACAGCGTATTCAAAAGAACCTCGCCCGAAAGAGAGTCCTCAAGGAGCACCACGGCGGCGCCGTGCCGTTCCAGGGTCCTGGCGTTATGTTCCTGGTGCCTGTCCCTGTGATGAGGGTAAGGAATCAATACGGCCGGTATCCCCCTCGCTGTCAACTCCGCGCAGGTTGTGGCGCCGGCCCTGCTCAACACGATGTCGGCCACGGCATAGGCATCACCCATATGGTCGCAATAAGGCATGATCTCATAGCGGATCTCGCTGTCCAGCAGGGAAAGTTTTCTTCTCTCTTCATCCACTTCGCAATAGAGCTTTTCCCCTGTGAGGTGCAGAATCTGCCAGTTCCGCAACTCTCTGGCCCTTTGAACCATCTCCAGAACGGTTCTGTTGATTCTCTGAGATCCCTGGCTGGCCCCTGAAACCAGAATGACCTTTCGTATGCCATCCATCCCAAAGCGCGCAAGGGCCTCATCCCGCGATGCGCGCAGGATCTCTTTGCGCACCGGGTTTCCCGGAACATCCACCTTGCTCCGACCCGGCAAGTACCGGACCGTTTCAGCAAAACTTGCCAAAACCCTGCCTGCGAAAGGCGCCAGATACTTTGTCGCCTTTCCGGGCAGTACATTCTGTTCCATGATGACAGCAGGTATTCCTGCAATCCGGGCGGCGACAATCGCGGGGCCGCTGGCATAACCCCCGGTGCCCACCACGATGTCCGGCCTGAATTTCCGGAGGATACCGAAGGACTGGCCGACACCCCGAGCGACCTCGATCAGGGACAGTGCATTCTTGAAGGGGTTTCGACTGGAGACATGTCTGCTCCTGACAGGGAGAAAGGAGAAACCCAGCCTTGGAACCACACGGGCTTCAAGGCCATTTGGCGTTCCCACGAACAGGACCGAAGTCGAGGGGGCCAGTGCCTCCGCTACGGCAAGACCGGGGTACAGATGCCCGCCTGTCCCTCCGCCGGCGATCACGACGCGGATCGAATCGTTCATACAGTGCTTCGCTTGACGTACATTTTCGGTTCCGGTTTCTTCAAGTGCGCCTTGCTGTCGCAGAGTCTTGAAACATTGAGAAGCAGGCCGATCCCGAGGAGACTGAAAAACAATGAAGATCCCCCGTAGCTGACAAAGGGAAGCGTGATCCCCGTGGGGGGCAGCAGATTCGCCACTACCCCGATATTGATGACAGCCTGGAGACCCAACATCACCGTGATTCCGGATGCGAGGAGCATGGAAAACCGATCGGGCGCCCTCATAGCTATTTTGAATCCCCTGTAAATCAGGACCCCGAACAGAATCAGAAAGGCCGAGGCGCCCGCAAATCCAAGCTCTTCGCCGATGATGGAAAAAATATAGTCCGTGCTGCATTCGGGGAGGTAAAAAAACTTCTGTCTGCTGTGCCCCAGGCCCAGACCCAGAAGCCTTCCTGATCCCAGAGCGAGCAGAGATTGAATGATGTGATAACCTGCCCCCGTGGGATCGCTCCAGGGATTTGCAAAAGCGAGCAGCCGCTTGAGGCGGTATCCCTCATGCATTATCCTCATGGCAACAAAGGGCAGGGTAATGCCGATCAGAGCAAACAGATGGGCGGGCTTTGCGCCTGCCAGAAACAAGACCACAAGAGAAGAGCCCGCAATGACCGTGGCCGTTCCCAGGTCTGGCTCGAGATCCACAAGGATGAGCACAAGGGCCATCACGAGAAGATTCGGGACAAGCCCTTTCCAGAAATCGGATACCGGTTTTCGTGGGCCGGCCGTCCCCCGCTCGGACGCAGACTGGCAGGGGGACAGGGACGCCGCAAAAAAGATGAGGAGAGCCAATTTTGCCAGCTCGGCCGGCTGAAGTGCAATCCCGCCCAGGAGAAGCCAGCGGCGTGCGCCTCCTGACTCCTGTCCTACCGCGGGAATCAGGACCAGGGCCAGGAGAGCGACGGCAACCGTCAAGAGCGCGGGCGCCCATTTTCTGATGGAAGAGAGTCTGGCACGATATGCAATAAACATCGCCCCCACCCCAAGAAGGGCCCACAGCACTTGTTTCTTCAGGAAATAGGCCGGGTCGTTTCCGAAATCGTGTGATGAAGAGGCGGTCACGGAGCTGGCGCTGTAAACCATTACAATTCCCATGGAAACAAGCAGAAACACCACAAGCAAGAGTATGAGGTCAGGAGATCTGGATTTCACTTGCAAGCCTCCTCACTTCAGCCTGAAATACTTCTCCCCTCTCCTCGGCATTGCGAAACATGTCAAAGCTCGCGCAGGCGGGGGAGAACAGCACTACATCGGCAGGAGATGCCATCTCTCCGGCCCTTTTCACGGCTTCCCTGAAATCCGCCACTCTCTCAATCGCCCGCATCCCGCCTTTCCTGGCAGCGTGTTCCAGCTCATCCGCGCTTTCTCCCAACAGGAGAAGACATTTTGCCCTGGAGGCGATTACCGATCCGAGGTGAGTGAAATCCAGCTTCTTGTTCTTTCCCCCTGCTATCAGGATTACGGGAGAGCTGAAGCTTTCAAGGGCTGCCTGTGTAGCGGAGGGGTTTGTTCCTTTCGAATCGTCGTAAAAAGTCACTCCACGGATGGTTGCCACATACTCAATCCTGTGATGCTCCAGATTGAAATTCTCCAGGGCGCGCTGCACGTCATCCGGGCGCGCGCCCAGAACGACGGAAGCCAACGTTGCGGCGAGAATGTTCTCCCAGTTATGTCTTCCTGAAAGGCTGGCCCGGGCTCTGGCGCCATATGTGACCTTTTCTCCACGGAGGGACGTTGCCCAGGTCTCTCCCTCAAAAAATGCGCCCTCTTCCAGGGACTTCTTTTGTGAGAAGGGAAGACAGGGGCACCGTACTTTGGAAAATACAGGGGCTACAGCAGGGTCATCGGCATTCAGGACAGCGCAATCGGAGGGCTCCTGATATTCGAAGAGGCGTTCTTTCATTTTCCTGTATGTCTCAAAATCGGGATGGCGGTCCAGATGATCTTCGGAGATGTTCAGTAAAACCGCCACCCTGGGCCTGAAGGAAGAAATCGTCTCCAACTGGAAGCTGCTCACCTCCAGGACAACCAGGGAATCGGGACCGATCAGATGGAGCCCCTCCACCAATGGTGTTCCGATGTTTCCTGCCACGTGAACAGGCAACCCTTTTTCCCTGAGAATCGCTGCGATAAGGCGGGTGGTCGTCCCCTTGCCGTTGGTCCCGGTGACCGCGACGATGGGGGCGGGGCAGAAGCGGTATGCCAGCTCGATTTCCCCCATCAGAGGGATGCCCCTTCCTATTCCTTCCTTCACAATGTCGTTATCCAATGACACCCCAGGGCTCAAGAGCAGAAGCTCCGCGCCGGAGAGAGCCCGTTCCCCGTGCTCTCCAAGCTCCCACTGGCAACCCCATTGGGCCAAAAGCGGGAGATTCGGTGCATGCTCGGAAGGGGAACGCCTGTCCGTTACCAATACTCGGGCGCCCTGATTCGAAAGAAAACGGGCACAGGCCAGACCGGTCTTCCCCAAACCGAAGACGGTCACTCTCCTGCCGTTGAGCACCAGGTTTTTCTCAGGTTCTTGAAAAATTTGCATAATTTTTTAAGTCAATTGACTCATATAAAGATACAGGCAAAACGCGCCTGCAAGAATATTCGCGATCCAGAATCTCACGGTAACCAGGGACTCCGGGGTCCCGCCCAACTCAAAATGATGATGGAGAGGGCTCATTCGAAAGATTCGCTTCCCTGTTGTCTTGAAAGAGATGACCTGCAGGATGACGGAAAGGGTCTCCAGAACAAAAACCCACCCGAACAGGAGAAGCCAGATCTCCATTTTCATCAAGATGGCGCCCGCAGCCAGGGCGCCGCCGAGAGCCAGGGACCCTGTATCCCCCATAAAAATTCGGGCAGGTGGGGCATTATGCCAGAGAAAGCCCAGACTGACTCCCACAAGGGCAGTGAAGCACAACGCCATCTCGTGATAGCCCGAGCTCCAGGCAGCCAGCCCGAGGAAAGACGCAGTGCCGGCCATCACTCCCGAAGCCAGGCCGTCCTGGCCGTCGGTGAGGTTCACGGCATTTGTGGTCCCGGCGAGAACACAGAAAACAAGAATCAAATACCCCCATCCGAGATCAAAGGACCCCAGGAAGGGCACTGCCATCTTTGTCGAGACATGGCCCGCCCTGATGACATAACCATAAAGCGCGAGAGCGATTACCGCCTGCCCGAGAAGCTTATGCCTGGCCTTGAGGCCCAGGGATCGCTTCTTGAGAACAATAATCCAGTCGTCCAGAAGGCCTATCAGCCCATTGGCAAGAGCGACCAGACAGAAAACCATCGGACCGGGTCCTCCCTGTCCAACCAACAGTATCGCCATAGGCAGAGCTGCCAGAAAGACAATCCCTCCCATGGTGGGGGTTCCACTTTTCACCAGATGAGTGGATGGACCGTCGTCCCGAACCTGTTGAGAGACCTTCCTTGTAACAAGGAGCTTCAGAACAAGAAGAACTCCGAGCCACGTCAGAGCAAAGGCTGAAAGACCTGCCAGCAGAACTCGTCCCAAATTTCTCTACACTCCGGTTTCTTCCGCCGCTCCGCCCCCGAGGGCTAGAAGCGAATCGGAAACCTCATCCAGGCGCATTCCCCTGGACCCTTTCACAAGAACCACGTCATCCGGCGACAGGCAGGAGAAAAGCTCCTTCACGAGGGCCTCTTTGTCATCCCAGTGCCCAGCCCTCGTCCGGGCCAGCCCCGCCGCTACCGCCGATTCGGTGATCAAGCTTCCCAGCGAGCCCACAGTATGAAGGGCATCCACGCCCGCGTCAAGGACGAGCCGTCCGATTCTCCCGTGAGCCTCTCCCGCAATTTTCCCAAGCTCCAGCATGTCCCCGAGAACGGCTATTCGGCGTCCTGAAACAGGAAGGAGCTTCAGAGTCGAAAGCGCCTCTGCAACCGATTGAGGATTCGCATTGTAAGAGTCATCCAGCAGAGTCCACCCTGCGCGGGTTTTCAATCTTTCCAGTCTTCTGGCGCTGGGCTTGATGGTCCCAAGTCGGAAACAGATCGAATCCAGGTCCATTCCGAGAACAAGAGCGACTCCGGCTGCGGCCAGAATATTCCGGATGCTGTGGGCGCCCAGAATCGGAACCCGGCAATCCCTTGAATCCCCCTCAAAAGTCAGGGTGAACCGTGTCCCCGTGCTGCCCGGTACGAGGTTGGAGGCGGAGATGGGAGAATCTCCAAATCCGAACATCAAGGTTCTTCCTCGATAGACCTCCCTGAAAGAGCTTACCAGGGGATCGTCTCCATTCAGTACGGCTGTCCCCGCCGGGTCCATGGCCTCCAGAAGCTCCCTTTTCGCCAGGGCTATGTCTTTGGTGGAGCCAAGAAGCTCGTGGTGAGACTCGCCCACATTCGTGATCACACCGATCGTGGGCCTGGCCGTTTCCGCCAGCTCGCGAATCTGCCCCCGTCCCCTCATTGCCATCTCAAGGACGAGAACCTCGTGCTCGGGCGCCAGCTCGAGCATGGTCATGGGAACACCATACTCATTGTTGAAATTTTCCTTTGAGCATAAGGTCCTGAAACGGCCGGAGAGCACGTGAGCCGTATAATCCTTTGTGCTCGTCTTGCCGCAACTTCCGGTAATGGCGACGACAGGGACAGGGAAGCGCATTCTGTGTGCCCTGGCCAGGAGATGAAAAGCCATCAGGGTGTCCTCTACCTGAATCAAGGCCCCTGGAAAAGCATCGGTCGCCGGGGGCCTGGAGGACAGAACAGCGGCAGCCCCCCTGGAGAGAGCCTCGGCGATGAAAGCGTGCCCATCGAATGATTTCCCGCAAAGGGGGACAAAGAGGTCCCCCTTTTTCAGTTTCCGCGTGTCGGTGCTGATTCCCGCGACAACGGCCTCAGGGTTTCCCTGAACCAGTTGCCCCTCCGTTGCCTCGAGAATCTCCTTGACTGTCATGGTCTCCTCGCTCTAATTTCAAAGTGCAAATTCACGCAGAACCAGGCAATTTACATTTTGCAATTTGCCAATGCCTCTCTCGCCACCTGACGATCGTCAAAGCAGACGGTCTTGTCGCGAAATATCTGATAATCTTCGTGACCCTTTCCCGCGATCAGAACCAGGTCCCCTTCTTCCGCCATCCCGATACCCAATTGTATCGCCTTCCTGCGGTCGGGTTCTATGCAGTACCGTCCAGCCGGTCCCCCCCGCGACTGAAGACCGTCTTTGAAGCCGACCTCGATCTCCCGAATGATCGAAATGGGCTCCTCAGTTCTGGGATTGTCGGAGGTAATGATGCAGAAATCCCCATATTGTGCGGCTACCCTCCCCATCATAGGACGCTTGGTGCGATCTCTGTCCCCGCCACAGCCGAAAATGACGATTTTCTTCCCTCTGCATATTTCTACTGCTGTAAGCAGGACATTCTCGAGTCCGTCGGGGGTATGGGCGTAATCCACGATGACCGAAAAAGGCTTATCCTGAACCACTTCAAAGCGACCATCCACCCCTCTCACACTCTCGATCGCATCCTTTATGAGAGAAAGGGGAAAGCCCTGGGAGAGACCAAAGGAAAGGGCTGCCAGAGAATTATAAACATTGAAGAGTCCGGTCAAATGCAACTGGAGCTCTGTCTCGCCCGAGGGGGTATGGGCCTTGTAAGAGACCCCTGAAGGAGACAGTCGGACATCCACGGCCCGGACTTGCGATTTCTCCCTGATGCCGAAGGTCCACAAAGTCGTCTTGCAGACATCGCTGAAGCAGGAGCTCGCAGGATCGTCCTGATTGATGATGGCCGCGGCATTCGGCTTGTATCGAGGCGAAAGGCCTGCGAAAAGCTTCAGCTTGGCCTCGCGGTAGGAATCCATGTCCTTGTGATAGTCCAGATGGTCCCTGGTCAAATTCGTGAATACGGCCGCATCGAACTCGCAGCCGTATACCCGTTCCTGATCCAGCGCGTGGGAGGAAACCTCCATGGCCACTGCCGAAACGCCGAGGGAGCGCATCTTCGCCAGAAGCGCCTGCAAATAAAGGGATTCGGGAGTCGTGTTCCTGGCGGGGAGGACTTCCTTCCCGATCTGGTACCGTATGGTACCAATCCCGCCCGGGCGAGAATCGCCTCACACAGGAAATTGGTGGTGGTTTTACCGTTTGTGCCTGTTATCCCCACCAGCTTCAAGTCCCTGGAAGGATGATTGTACCACTTGTCGCTCAGCACCGCCAGAGCCTTTCGTGCGCAAGGCACGACGACAACCGTGGCTTCGGCCGCCGTATCAAGATCATGCTGACAGACGATGGCGACGGCGCCGGCGCGAACGGCGTCCTGGACAAAGGTGCGGCCGTCGAGAGAGGCCCCCGGGACGGCGCAGAAGAGAGAATTGCCCTTTACTTCCCTGGAATCGCAGGAAATTCCGCCTATCTCAATGTCCGTTGGGCCGGAGACTCGTGACGTTTCCATCCCCTCAAGCAATGAACGAAGATTCAAGAAAGCATCCCTTTTCTTTTACAACTGATCGGAAGTCGGTACTCCCAGACGCCAGAGTGCCTCTGTGGCGATTTCCCGAAAAACCGGCGCGGCCACCACACCGCCCCAGTAAACCCCCGCCGGCTCGTCTATTTTCACCAATATGACCAGTCGCGGCGCCTCGGCGGGAACGAACCCCACGAATGAGGCAACATATTTGCCGGGCACGTATCGGCCCTCTCTGATAACCTGGGCGGTTCCGGTCTTGCCCGCGACCGTATATCCCTTCACCCGCGCAGACTTGCCAGTACCCTTTTCGACGACATGAACGAGCATCCTGGTAACTTGCCGGGAAGTTTCTTCCGTAATGACCCTCGGTCCGGGAGAAGGCACAAAGGTCTCGACAGCTTCGCCGTTCTTCCCCGCCAGAGCGCGGACCAATCTGGGTTTCATCGTTCTCCCCTGATTTGCGATGATTCCGAAGGCCTTCACAACCTGAATGGGGGTGACGCTGATGCCGTGACCAAAAGATATTGTTGCCAGATTGCACAGTTTCCATTCGGACAGGGACGGAAGGGTTCCTGCTGCTTCTCCGGGCAGGTCAACGCCTGTGGTCTTTCCGAATCCGAAGCGGGTGAGGGCATGGTGGTAGCTCTGAGAACCCAGTCGCAGACCGACGCCAACGGCCCCCACGTTATACGAATATGTAAGAATGCCGTCCAGGTCCTCCCTGCCGCTGGGGCTGTCCAGGCCATCGTCCGCGTTGCGAATTCTCCACCCGTCCACCAGGATTGAGGAACCGCAGAAAAAGGAGTCATGCAGACTCACTGCGCCCTTGTCGAGGGCGGCCGCGATGAGAACGGCTTTCAATACGGAGCCGGGTTCATAGGAATCGGTGATTCCTCTGTTCCTGAGAACAGATTGGCGCGACTTGGAGAAGTTCTGACAATCAAATCCGGGAAGATTCGCGAAAGCCAGAACGTCTCCAGTTCGCGGCTCCATGACGATTGCTGTTCCACTCTTGGCGCCGTACTTCCTGATCGCCCTTGCCAGCTCCCGTTCTGCAACATACTGAATGGTTTCATCGAGAGTCAAAATAAGACTGTTTCCTGATTTTGAGGGCCGAAGGCTTCCCTTGGCGCCGGGGATGGCTCTTCCGAAAAGATCCGCCTCTGTAATCAAGTAGCCGGGCGCCCCTCTCAATGTCCTGTCATAGGCATACTCGATTCCTGCAAGTCCCTGCTCGTCAATTCCCGCAAAGCCCAGCACGTGACTGGCCAGAGTAAGCTTGGGATAGATCCGCTTGCCGGTGGGCTCCTGGATTACGTCTATCCCTGTAAGGTGGAGAGCCTTGATCTTCCCTGCCCGCTTGTCCTCGATCTTTCTGGCCACCCAGACAAAATCGCTTCTTGAGGTAAGATCCGCCAGAATACTTCCTGTGGGAACTTCCAGGATCGAGGAAAGAGTCCTCGCCGTGGAAGAAGAATCCTTTATCAACCTTGGATAAGCCGCAACGGACGATCCCAGAACGCTCACTGCCAGAGCCCGCCCATCCCTGTCGTAAATGTTCCCCCGCTCGGGGTTGAGAACGACTTTCTCGATCTGCTGCTTGAGCGCAAAAGCATGCAACCTTGCCCCCTTGACCAGTTGTATGTCCGCGAGTCTCAGCAAAAGAAAAAAAAGGAGGAGGGCTTTGAGTGACCCGATGAGAACCAACCTTTTTCTTGTCCTTACAAGGCCGGCGCCTTCTGTCATCAAGACCCTCCTCAACAGGGGGGGATGGTTCGTGACCAAGGGGCGGTCACGCTCTTAGGGGAAGTTGTGAAAGGATGCCTGAGCAGTCTGGCGACCGGTACAGGCACATTTCCGGGCTGGTGGGGGCCCGGGGGGGAAGCTTTATCACTCCTTTCGGAAAGCAAACCATTGTATATATCAAAACATGACACAAAACATCGCCTCAATATTCTCTACCTGCGTGCAAAGACTCTGTTGGGAATAAGCCAGGCCGCCGTTTGTGAAGATACTATGAGCCGTTCGTCGGGGGTTACCATACCCAGCTCCCGGCGCGCGATTTTCTCGATGCGGTCGAGAGAGCTCAAGCGTCCCAGCTCGATCTGCAAAGTTTCGTTCTCTCCCGCAAGGGTGCTCAGAGATTCCCTTAATTGGATCAATTGATACTGCTTTCCGACCGACAGGGAGCAGATCGTGAGGTAGAAAATAAGCAAAACACACGTGGATGCTATGCACGCCAGGCACTTGAGAAGGAAGATGCGTGCCATCTTTCGCTGCTTGTTGACAGATATCGTTTTCGCGGAATGGTACTCCAGATGTGCCCTTTTTGCCGCCAGCAAACCCTTCACCTCCGGTCATTTCTAAATTTTCTCCACAGCACGAAGCTTGGCGGATCTGGACCTCGGATTTTGCTGCATTTCGGCTTTGTCCGGTATAATCGGCTTTCTGGTGAGATCGGTCACGATTCCCTCTCTCGACATTTGTCTGAAGTACTGCTTGACGATCCGATCTTCCAGGGAATGGTAGCTGATCACGCACAGTCGTCCTCTCCTCGAAAGGCACTCTACCGCGCCTTCCAGTCCTCTCCTCAGGTTCTCCAACTCTTCGTTCACGGCCATCCGAATCGCCTGAAAACTCCTTGTGGCAGGGTGAATCCTGCGTCTTCCCCGGGGCATTCCCTTCAGGATCGCTGAGACCAGCTCCGAAGTGGTCTCGATTCTCTTTCTGCCTCTTTGCCTCATGATCGTCCGGGCGATCCTCCCCGCCCATCTCTCCTCGCCGAAGTCTTTCAAAATCCCGAACAGCTTCGACTCAGGCCATTCATTCACGACTTCCGCTGCCGTCAGGGCGCCGGACAGGTCCATGCGCATGTCCAGAGGTCCGTCCTCCTGGAACGAGAAGCCTCGGGCAGGGTCCCCAAGTTGTTCCGACGACATTCCGAGGTCGAGAAGAATCCCGTGAGCTTCCCGAATTCCGAGCTTCTCAAGCTCGCCTCTGATATCGCGGAAATTCGCCTTCCGAACCAGGCATCTCTCGCCGAAAACAAGGAGCCTTTCTCGGGCTCTCCCAAGGGCCTCCTCGTCCTGATCGAGGCCCACGACCAGACCCTGAGATCCGATCGCTTTCAGTATCGCCTCCGCGTGCCCTCCTCTTCCGATTGTGCAGTCCACATACGTGCCGCCGGTCTTGAGGGCGAGCACCTCAACTACGGAATTCAGGAGGACCGGTACATGAATCACTCAAAAAGCCTGGGAAAGGAGAACCGGCGAGATCGAACAAGGAGCAATAAGGGGATAGGAGGTTTGTCCGGGATGTAGCTTGATGACCTCTTATCCATATTCCGACCTCGCGATCCTCCTTTCCACTAGGCTAGGGTCAACGGTGCTGCAGTCAGCTATATTTTATACTTGTCCATCATGTACATCTTGACTTCCTTTTCTCGGGCGTAGAAGCGCTCCTTGGATTCGAGGTATCGCTTCTTCTGCCAGATCTCAACTCTCCGGCGATTTCCCACGACGACCACGTCGTCGTCCACACCTGCGGCTTCGCGAAGTTTCGGAGGAATCACAATTCTTCCCTGGCTGTCCATCTCTCGTTCCTCGGCATCGGCGAAGAGAAATCGGGCGTAATCCTGCGCTTCGTCATCGAACTCGGAAATTGATTCGAATATTTGAACCTTCAACTCCCACTCATCCTGGGGAAGGACGTAGAGACAGGATGCGTTCATTCCCCTCATCACAAAGAAGCGCTCTCCAAGAGCAGCTCTGAATTTCGCCGGGATGATGAGCCGCCCTTTCGAATCCAGGGCATGCTCAAACTCCCCCACAAAGGAGTGTTTCCTCTCCACAATCTTGTATTTCCCCTCCACTTTACTCCACTCTACGCCATCATTATACCACACAGTAGACGGGATCTGTCAAGCCTTTTTCGCGGCCCCAGGGCCCGGTTACGCCGTTTTTTGGGCACCTTCTCCATATCTAGTGGCTACAGCGTGGTAAAGTCCCCAGATATAGTGGCAAGAAGGGAAAGAATTTTTTTGCAATTTGTTAACAAAGTTAAGAAGAGTGACCACGACGGAGCGTGACCCTCCCAGGGTCGTGCAGGGATTTCGTGCTGGAATGGATAACAAAGGATCAATCAGTGGCCCACGACAACAAAGCATTCAGCCGGAAGCGTCAAGGGATCAGCCGGATCATTCGTGAAAGTCCGGCTGAAAGCTGATAGCAGAGCTGAAAGCCACAGATACGGAGGCCCTCAGAGATGAAAATGCTTCATTGTCCCAAATGCTATGCGGAAATCGCCGAAATTTCGCGGAAATGTCAGTATTGCAGCACGGATGTCATGTTGACGGAAGACAAGAGCCGCCTCACCTTCGCAAAATTGATCTGTCAGCGATGCAATTTCGGCAATCCCCCCGAGTTTCGGTTCTGCGGGAAATGCGGCGGAAAACTGATGAAAGTCTGTACGAACTGTGGTTTTGAGACCCTCCAGGAGGTCATTTACTGCGGACGGTGTGGAACCAAGTTTCCCGAATTCGAAGGGAAAGAAGGACTCACGACCGCAGACACCATCCAGATGCACGATCCAACATTGCTGCAGCCTCTAAGGGGAGAGCGAGCCACGATTCTGGTGGTGGACGACGAACCGTACATCGCGAAGCTGGTGCAACAAAACCTTGAGCTGGAGGGGCTCACTGTGGTCACAGCCGCCAATGGGAAAGAGGCCCTCGACATGATTGACAAGCACCGCCCGAATCTGATCATCACCGATGTCATGATGCCGGAGATGGACGGCTTCGAGCTCTTGCGGAAGATCAAGCAGGATCCGAAAATGACGGGGATCCAGGTCATCATGCTGACTGTGCTCGATGCATTTGAGGATATTCGCAGATCGGTGGTGGCGGGGGCCTTTGAATATATCTGCAAACCCTTCGACCCCTATGAGCTGATCTGGAAAACCAAAAAGGCCCTCGGCAAGTATCACCGCTGGGAGGGAACCTAAGGCTGGGTTCCCGCCAGTTGGCCTCTTGTATCCACAGGCTTTTTCGGAGCTGTCTTGATCTTGAGCCTCAGGTCATTGGGGTTATCGGCGCTTGCCAGCGCGCTCTCCAGGGTGATCGCGCCCTCCTGATAGAGCTTGAACAAAGCCATGTCAATGGACTGCATGCCCTCGGTGTGAAAGAAGTCAATCTCCCTCTTTATCTGGGTCAAATCCCCACCCCGCGTCAACTCGCGAACACGGGCATTGAAGACGAGCACTTCAACCGCAACGGCCCTTCCGTTTCCGTCCGCTCTGGGTACAAGGCGTTGTGAAACGACACCACGCATATTCAGGGACAACTGGAGGAATATTTCGGCGTGCTGCTCCTGGGGAAAGAAGCTGATCACTCGCTCAACGGCCTGTGAGGCATTGTTGGAATGCAAAGTGGACATGACCAGATGGCCTGTCTCAGCCATGAATACTGCAGACTCCACGCTTTCCTTGTCCCGCATCTCACCGATCAGGACAATATCGGGGGCCTGACGAACGGCATTTTTCAGCGCATCGCCCCAGTTATTGGTGTCTGTCCCGATTTCTCGCTGGCTCACGATGCACTTGTGATCTTGATGGAGAAACTCTATGGGATCCTCAATTGTCAGAATGTGACCTGTGCGATTGTTGTTTACATAGTCCACCATGGCCGCAAGGGTTGTGGATTTTCCGGAACCGGTGGGCCCTACCAGAAGAACTAGGCCCCGTTGATTCATGCAAAGGCTCTTCAGCACTTCGGGAAGCTTCAATTCTTCCAGACCCTGAATATCGGTGCGCACCTTTCTCATGACCATGCCCACCGATCCGCGCTGCCGGTAAATATTGACACGGAACCTGCCCACTCCTGAAAGGCTGTAAATCATGTTCACTTCGGGCCTGTCCTCAAATGATGCCTTTTGAGTGTTATTCATGATCTGCATGGCAAGAGATTCCGTCTGTTCAGGAGACAGGCTGTCCATCTTGACGGAGAAAAGCTGGCCCGCGATTCTCAGCATGGGGGGGCTTCCCACCTTGAAATACACGTCAGATGCGTCCCGCTCCACCATGGCTTTGAGGATCTCTTTCAGGATATCGAGCATGTTCAGTTTTTCGGCCTGGTCGGTCTTCGGCTCTTCGATCAGCATTTCCATTTACTCCTCCAAATCATTTCAGCACCTGGGTTGACGAAAGATTCTCCCTCCGGCCCAGGTTTCCTCCGCAGGGTCGCCTCACTGCACTTTTCGCAACAAGAGTTCCTCATACAGATTGGCCGTGTCCGCGACGGAACGGGAGGCCTGAAAACGTCGGAGCACGGTGTCCCTTCCCCGCTCACCCATGGTGAGCCTCGAGTCGCGGGAGTCATAGAGCGATTTCAGGGCTAGAGCGAGTTTCTCAGGATTCCTTGGAGGCACCAGAAGACCGTTGTCTCTGTCGGCGATGATCTCAGGGACTCCTCCCACCGCCGATGCCACGACGGGAACTCCGCAAGCCATCGCCTCCAACAGAACCAGCCCGAAACCCTCGTATCGCGAAGGCAGGACCAGAACATCGGAGGCGGAGATATACTCCATGGCCGGATAAAGGGCCCCCGGAAAACGTACAGCTCCATCAAGTGGCGCAGTTTCCCGCAGAAGCCTGGTTTTCAAAGGGCCGTCCCCCAGGATCACAAGATTTGCCTTCACGCCGGTTTTCAAGAAAAGCGAAAAGGCCTCGCACAACTCACTGTAACCCTTTTCTTCCACCAATCTCCCGACAGCCATAACAAGAAAATCGTCGCAACCTATCCCAAGCTCTGATCTTATTTCCCTTCCCGGGCGGGAAAGGGCCGTTTTTCCCACATCAATCCCGTTGGGAATGACGACAACTTTCTTCGCAGGCGCCACTCTGTGGGTGATGTAGAAATTCTTTTCCTGCTCACTCAATGCCACAATTCGGTGACACCACGCGGAAGCAATTCGTTCGGCCGCTTTATACGCGATGGTCTCGAAGCGGGAGAAAAACCCCTCCAGGACGTGGCCGTGGGGGGTGTGAAGAACGATGGGCACTTTCTGCCTGGCACCGGCCAGACGCCCAAGAAACCCAGCCTTTGAAGTATGGCTGTGCAGAATATGGAAGGGTTGAGATCTCAGGATTGCCTCAAGGGCCCGGAGGGTCCTCAAGTCCTGAAAAAGGGAAACAGGGCGGATCAGACTCGGGACAGGGTACAACCGGTGAGCCCTCCGACGCACCTCTTCTTCGAGATTTCTTTCCTCCGACGGTCCGAAAGCGACAGAGACGCGAAACCGTGCACTCGGGAGGCCTTCGAGCAGGGTCAGAAGCATCCGGGAGGCCCCTCCAAGCACGAGCCTTGTGATTACATAAAGCACATCAATCATGTATGGGAGTCCCTGATCACTTCGAGAATGGTTTCCTCCACAATCTCCACTATGACGGGCCAGGAGAAATGTTCCGCAAATCGGCGACAGCGTAATGCCAGGTCCCTGCCCGGGCGTCCCCGGTCGAGCCGGCTCAGTATCCCCCTGGCAAGGGATGCGTCATCCGCGCCGGCGAGGAGGGCGTCCTGATCAAAAGGACCAAGAACCTCGGGGATCGCCCCCACAGGACTTCCCAGGACAGGCAGGCCACAGGCCATCGCCTCCAGGATCACCATCCCAAAACCCTCGAGCTCCCTGGAGGGCAGGATGAAACAATCGCTCACCCGATAGAGGCCAGGCAATCGTTCTTCGGGAACGAATCCCAAAAACTTCACACGTTCTTGAAGTCCCATCGCTGCGGCCCGCTTCTCCAGCAGCTTTCTCAACTGTCCATCACCAGCGATCAGGCAGAGCCAGTCGGACCGGATGCCCTGAACCCTGTTCAGGGCATTCAGCAATGCCTCCAATCCCATCCTTGGGATGAGATCCCTGACGGTCAGGAAGACAACCGTTGAGTCGGAAACTCCAAACTCCGTCATCCTTGCCTCCTGCCGGGCCCGAATGTCCCGATAAGGCGTGAAGCTGCCGCAATCCACTCCTCCGGGGATCACTGTGACTCGGGAAGGAGGGAGCTCAGGATGGGCACTGAGGCAGAGATCCTTCATGTATTGACTCAGTGTGAGCACCCTTTTGGCCCCAAGAACAACGGCCCTCTCCATCATGCGGCACAGGAACGTGATCGGCCACAGGGCGGGATTTCGAAAGCCGCGAAGAAGCAAGGACGGACGGCTCTGCACCTCGAGGTGCCAGGGAGAATGAAACGTGTAGATCTGCGGGACCCCTTCCAGGCTGCACAACTGATTGTAGACAAACCCGGAAAGGGGGTGATGAAGGAGGACTACGTCCAGGGGTCGAGGTATCTCCCGCAAGGCCCGGGGAAGCCCGCTCCAGGTCCCTGCGAATCGTTCCAGGACAGTGGAGCGGTTTACAGGATACCGCCGTATCCGGACAAGACCCGCTTCTTCCGTGGCTGAGAGAGAACCCCATCCCTGTGTGAGAAGAAAGACCTCGTGCCCCCTCTCTGCGAGACCGTGGCCTACACCATGCACGACTCTGGAGCTGCCTCCTATGATGCCGCTTTCCACGGCCACATCGCTTACGATAAGAATCTTCGTAACCCTTCACCCCCACCCAACCTCCCCCCTCAAGGGGGAGGAGAAAGAAAGGATCCCCGCAGAGCCGGGATCCCGAGCCGCTCGACGCCGCTTCGATCAACCCTCAAGGGGGAGGAGAAGAAAGGATCCCCGCAGAGGATTCAGAATCAACATCCTGTGAAAGCAGGTCAGCTCCTCTTATTGACCCTCGTCTATGTCACCCTCGCCGCTCTTCTGGCAAAAGTAACGGCAACTTTTGTAGTGGGCGGTGTACTGCTGTGTCTTCTGGTCATACTGCTCCTCATGGACCTGAGAATCGGACTGGCCCTTCTTCCGGTTTCCATCGCCCTGTCGCCTGAGTTTTCGGTGGGAAGCATTTCTCTTCGCCTGGATGATTTGCTGCTCGCGGTCATGATCCCTGTCTGGCTCGCCCGTTCCATCCTTCTTCGTGAAAAAATCCCCCAACCGCCGTTGACGCCCATGCTGAGTGCATTTCTATTCATCAACATCGCGGCCACTCTCTACGGACTGACCTTCGGGAATACAACGCCGTTTCTGGCCCTATTCCGAAACCTGAAATACCTGGAATACATCCTTATTTTTCATCTGGCTTACCACTTGCCTCGAACCGAGAAAGACAACAGGGTTTTTGTGTGGATCAGTCTGGCTGCCTCCGGACTTCTGGGCATCTTCGGACTGATTCAGCATCTGACAACAGGGCACGGAGTCCCCATCACCGGCCCCAGGGGTGAGGATTACAACATTTTCGCAGGGTATCTCCTCATCCACGTCGCATGTGCCGCCGGACTCTGGTATTTTCTCAGAGATGGGACCCAGCGGCTTTTTGTGCTGGCAATCATCGCTCTTCTCCTGTATGATCTGGTCTTCACTCAATCGCGCACATCCTACCTGGCTTTTCTGGCAATCATCGTATTTCTTTCACTGCACAGAGACAAGAAACTCTTGTTTTTTTTGGCCGTTTTCCTCGTTTCCTACCCATTTTTTTTTTTTTTTTTTCGGTACATACTTCCGAAAGCGCCCTTCCTGGGGCTGGGTCTTGGATCAGCCTCCCTCACTGTTGACTGTGAGTACATACGCATCCTCTGGGAGACGGGCCTTGTGGGAATGGTCGCCTTCGGAAGAATCATTCTCTCGATCGTCGGCTCCGCGAAGAAAGCTCTGCTGTGGAAAGAGGCCCCTTTTTCCCAGGGCCTGGCCATGGGTGTTCTTGCCGGTGTTGTGGCCCTTCTGGTCCATAGTCTTGGGGCTACCTCATTTTCCACAATCCGAACGGCTTCATCCTTCTGGCTCCTTTGCGGCCTTTTATTCAACCGGCTCTTTCTCATCGAATGCCATTCACCACAGAGGCACGAAGAATCTTGAAATTATGTAACTACTCAGGTAGTCAGGAGTCAGAATGAGGACGTGCCGTTTCCATTGCCGCAAACATTGCGGGAGGGTGGAAATGAGAGTTTTAGGCTTGTGGGGTCTCACACTCGGGTTGGGGGCCCTGCTCAGGCTCGTTGCTGCCGTCTTTTTTGTGGGAATCAATGATATTCACACAGCGGACGAGCAAGTAATATCAGATATCGCAGAACATCTGTTAAGAGGCGCAGGCTTTTGCCTGGAGGATGGACTCCCCACCACGCTCAGAGCGCCGCTGAACCCGCTCTTTCTTTCGGTGTTGTTTCGATTTTTCGATCAGAACTGGCCGACAATCCACGTGGTCTATGTGGGGCTTAGCCTGCTGACTTGTCCCCTCACTTTTCTCCTCGCGAAACAAATTGCCGGCGCCCGAGCAGGCTGGGCAGCCGCCGTGCTGGCTGCCGTTCACCCCTATCTCATCTTGAGCAGCGCCTACATTCTTGATGAGACACTCTTCACCTGCTTCTTCCTGGCAGGGGCCTGTTCCCTCCTGGCTTCGGAGAAGACGGGAGGTCGGGCCGGACTCGTGCTCGCCATGGTCACCGGCGTCCTGCTCGGAGCGGCCTCCCTGGTCAAGTCTGCCGGTCTCTTCTATTCCTTCGCCTTCTGGGGCTGGATGGCGACATTCAAGAAGAGTCGGCTTCCTCTCCTGGGGATCGGTCTTCTGGCCTTCCTTTTGACCATTTCCCCATGGACGATTCGAAACCGGCTGATCACAGGGAGCTTGATACCGATCGCGACGAATGGAGGCATGTCCTTTTGGGGGGGGAATAATCCAGTGGTTCTCTCAGATCCCTCCCTTGCGGGGTCCTGGATCTCGCCCTCAAAGCTCCCGAAGCGCCCTCCACCGGGCCTTTCGGAGGACCGGACAGATCGTTTGTATTACTCCTGGGGCTTCGCTTTTCTGCGGGAGAACATCAAAGAGGTCCCTCTTTTCTTTGCCAGGAAACTCCTGTGCTTCTGGGAATGGGGATTCTTCACATCACCGTGGAATCGCTTCGTTTCGGTCCTTTACGGAGCGGTTTTTCTTCCCCTTTCCCTTTTCGGAATATGGACCTTAAGAAAAAAAAGATCTCTGGTGTTCATACTTCTTCAGATCCTCGTTTTCTCAGGCCTGGCAGTCCTTGTAATCGCAACGGACGGTTCCAGCGGGATCCGCTACAGAGTCCCCCTGGAGCCTTTTCTTTGCGTTTTAGCCGGGGCGGCCCTATGTTCCCTTGTTGGGCGAAAACCAGGCCGGAAAGCAGCCTCTCCCCTCAGGATCATGCTTGTGTGCTATCTGGATTTTGCCCGAAGCTCAGGGGCTGCCGTGCATACCTGGGAACTGGCAAGGCATCTGGCCGGAAACGGGCACAAAGTGTCTCTTTTCGCCCCCCCACCATCGGGCGCCCTGCTGTTTCCAGCCTGTCCCGGCCTGGAGATTGTCGCCGTACCTCGAAACGGCTCCTCTCTGTGGCATTATCTCGTTTTCCTGCTTCGTCTCTTCCTGGCTCTTCTGTCATCAGGATCCCGAAGGAAATACGACATCCTCTACGCGAGAGAGGCCATTCTGAACCCCGCGCCCGCCGTTGCATCGAAACTCCTGGGCCTCCCCCACATCGTGGAAGTCAACGGCCTCGCGCCGGATGACCCCGATCTGGCCCGCCTGGCATGGTGGAAACGCCGATTGATAACCAGCTTCCGGCAAATGGATTTTCTCCTCACCGATCGCATTGTCGCCGTTTCTCCAGGCCTGGCAGGGGTCATCTCCAAAAGCTCCGGGGTCTCTTTGGAAAAAATTGCTGTTGTGCCCAATGGCTGCAATGAGGAATTGTTTTGCCCGGGAGACACCCTGCAGGCACGAACAAAATTGGGTCTGGATCCTGAGAAAATTTACTTGTCCTTTACGGCAACTCTATATCCCCACGAGGGAGGAGAGATTCTACTCTCCGCCTTGAGCGGTGTTGTGGCGAGGCGCAAGGACATCCATCTCCTTGTAATCGGGCAGGGAACCTGTTTCGAAGCACTGAGGGAAAGAGCGCGGCGTCTGGGGATCGAGCCCTTTGTCTCCTTCCTGGGAGAGATCCCTTATTCAAAGACAACAGCATACATTCAGGCGAGCGATATCTGCCTGGCGCCCTATACGGAGGAGCGAAACGCCGCAATAGGTCTTTCCCCCCTCAAGGTTTACTACTATATGGCCTGCGGGCGACCCGTCATCGCCACGGACATCCCCGGAGTGGGAGATCTGGTCAAGGCCTCGGAAGCCGGAATTGCGATACCTCCAGGTTCGCCTGAAAGCCTGGGAGAGGCAGTTCTTCTCCTCGCCGATGCTCCTGAGCAAAGAAGAGAGATGGGAGAGCGAGGAAGGAGGCTTGTCGCGGAAAAATACACCTGGACACTGACCGCAAGAAGGATCGCCGAGGTTTGCGAAGAGGTACTCCGGCAAAGAAATGGGGAGAACTGAGCGGTCACGGATTCCACGGGTACGGTGGCCGCTCGGAGATCAGCGGTGCAAAGTGCTAACCGAAGAAATGGTGAAACACGGCCTTCAGAAATTCATCCACATCGTCAAGGCTTTCTCGGGCAATTCTGTATACTCTTGAATCATCCACCTTCCAATACAAGTGAACCAGCAGATTCCTGAACTTCGCCATTTGCGCGAGCTTCGCGGCGAGCTCTTCCCGAATCACGCCCTCCTCTCGTAAGACCGAAAAACAATCGGCATAATCCTCCGGACACCTTCCGCCCTCCTTTGCAGCGATGTGGTTGCATATGTCAATTGCCCCTTCGGTGACCACGATCAGGAGGTACTTGACACTGTTTATCGCTTTTGAGTCGGCAAGAAACTGCTCCAGAGACAGAGATGCAATGCCCTCGATTTCTTTTTTCGCTTTCCGAATCTCTGAAGCCACTTCCCGAAGCCTGTCCGGATTGACCTTACCCAAGGAGCACCTCCTTTAAGTGCTTCCGTGCCACGGGTTGGAAGTCATAATACTGGTCGCGGGTCCTCTCCACAAAACTGTCCCGCAGTTCCTCATCACGAGACAGGAGGACGATTCCCCGAGTGGCGTGGAAACGAAAGGCCAGGGTTGCGTGATTCAGGAGCCTGACATCCACGGGCCTTTTAACAAGACGCTCAAGAGCGACGCCCAGCTCAAGCTCATAAGTGAGATCCTTCCCGGGATTGGAAAAAACAGCAATATCTATATCTCGAAACAGACCCCGCTTCTGGAAGGAACCGTGGAGATAGGCAAACACCACTTCTTCTCTTCCCGACAAGTGGTTTGTGATTGTTGCTATGATATCATTCCTGTCCATGTTCAACCTCTGCAGATAGATTATAGCACAAGATGAAGACAAGGTTCAATAGACGGGACCAGCCGGGATACACATGAAAATTGTGGGTTATCTAGTGTAACGTCATTCCTGCGTAAGCAGGAATCCAGTATTAAGATTCTGGATTCCCACTTTCGTGGGAATGACATAACCCCTAAAACAAAGGTTGACAGCCCACTAGTGGGGGTGATGGTCCCACGTGGGACTTCCTGATATTCAAATATCAGAATAGCGCCAAGCGTGGTTGACGGGCAACCCGCCGACCACGCTTGCAGTCACGGCCTGAGCGTTCAGGGATCCGCAGGGGCTTTCGTCTTGCTTCGAGATGGGGTACGGGCCCTTTCTTTCGCCAAAGTCGTGACCAGGACCAGAAGCCCTGCGAGGAATGTTGCGGAGAAGAAAATCCGTGCAAACTTGTCTTCGAGAAGACTCCACAAGAACATGCGCAGACTACTGCCGGACTCGGCAGTGAGGCCGATTTTTCCATAGATCCCCAAGCCCAGGATCGCCAGCGTCGGCCAACCATAGTAGGCCAGCCGAAAACGGCGCTCTCCGCGCGTCTGTCCCTTGTCGAACAGAGTCAGGAAGAAATGGACCGCCAGGTAAGCAGGCACGATCATCAGGGCAGGGGTGAATATCTCCATTGGCGCTATCTCAAGGATATACCAGCAAATGCCCATGTAGATAACCCCTTGGAGAGTTTCTCGCTGTGCAAAAGGATACTCTTCACATAAACAAGCGCGAGAGCCACCCACACCATAATGCCAAATGAGACCAGGACATACTCTTGGGTCATGACGGGGACGCAGGCGTAGACGGGTGGAGAAAGGAGGAGCACGAGCACAGCGGCCGTTATCGCTGCTTGTATCGGAAGCCGCCTTTCTCCCACGCCGCAATGACCTCCCAGTCGGCAGACTAACAGCGCTACGTTTAAGAGCCCATGAGCTTCCGAATCAGAGAGCGGTTCTGCCATGGGTGGGCCAGAAGACTTGCCAGAATGTTCTCACCGGCGTTGCAGAAACAGTACCTGCAATCAGGCTCGAAACGACCTTTTCGAAAGTTTCGACGGAGGGGATCGAGATTCTTCCATTCGGATTGCAGGCTCTTTTGGGCGATGTTTCCACCATGCGCGAGAAGAGCGCAGGGCTTGAGACTCCCCTCATAGTCTACGTAGCCTGACCAGAAAGCCTTGATACAACGAAACCCTGAGACCAATTCCTGCAGGTAGAAACCGGACTCCTTTCTTGCGAAGGACTTGAAATAGGGAACTGCGACCGTCTCGAACATGCGGAGATCGGTCCCGATACCCAGGCGGCGGGCAGTGATGAGCCCTCTTTGGATCTCGGCAACCAGAGCAGCGATATCCCCTTCATCGTCCAGGAGGAAAGAGGCTTTGATTGGAAGGGGAGGCTGATTGACGAAGATTCCCGCAGGGCTCACAGGCTGGAAGTGGACAAAGGGAATCCCCTCCTGGGCTGCCAGCTCGATGAGGGGTGAGATCTCCTTCAAGTTGTCTTTTCCAATGACCGCGTTCAAGGAAAGATCCCTGATCCCCGCTTCTCTGGCTCTTCCTATCGCAGAAAGAAGCTTCTCATAGATCCCCGGGACTCCTCTTATGATATCACACTGGGCCTTCTGACTTGAATCAATGGAAAGAGACAGGCGACTCCCCCGCTCAGAAAGGAGGGCCAACTCATTGGAGGAAAGGGACGAAATTACGATGCCATTGGAAATCGCGGAAACACGAATCTTCCTGGATTCCAGCCGGGCGAGGATCTCCCACAGGTCCTTGCGGATAAAGGGCTCCCCCCCCACGAGGAGAACCTCTTCCACCCCCATTTCAGCCATCTCATCCACAATGGTGAGCATTCTCTCCGTGGGAAGAGCCGCTTTCGCCGAGATTCCCGGGGCCTCGCAGAAAACGCAGCGAGCGTTGCAGTGCCCTGTGACGGCCCAATCCAGTGTGACAGGTCGGGGCGAAGCATAGGTCTCGAAGGCCTGGAGAGCTCGCCGGAGCTTCCCGAAAGAGAGCTTCAAATGGGTTTCCTCCAATAAATCCAACCCCAGGCGGCTCCTGCGAGATAAAGAAAAAAAGCGAGAAACAGGATCCAGTTGCCTGTCAGGAGCGCCCCCGTCATGCGCGTCAGGTAGCGCACAATTCGTCGGCTGCGGGGTTTTCGCTCTTCGGGGGAGGAAAAATCAGCATAAGGCGTCTCATAAATGAGGTTCGAATGGAATTTGTTATCATGGGCGGCGCCCATCCCCCTGCGGAACATGTCCCTCATAAAAATCTTCGGAGTAGCAGGAAGAGGATGGTAAACAAGAGACTCGGGTGCCAGACAAATGCGATATCCCGCCTTCCTTACCCGATGCTTGAATTCCGCGTCATCTCCCCTGAGGAGCCGATCATTCTCCCCCCCCAGGTGCAGGTACAATTCCCTTCGAATAGCGCGGCATGCATGAGTCACCATGTCGGATTCAACGGGAGCCGAGACCACAGGGGATTCGCTTCTCGGCATTTTCGCCGCCACGAGTCGCTGCCAGGAATCTGCCGCCAGGGGAATATGCTGGGAGGCGCCTGCCATGCCGATGGAGGGATCTCCTCTGAGAGTTTGGATCAGGTTCTCGAAAAGCCTGGCATCCCCAATCCGAACATCGTCGTCCAGACTGACGAGAAATTCCCCCTTCGCCCGCCGGGCGCCTTCATTATGAGCTTTTGCGCAGGGACGGACCCCCTCCACGACAATGACCTCAACGTCCTGGATCGTCTGGGATCCTATGTCCCCGAGGAGTCTTTCCAGGTTGCCTCCTCTCTTACCATCCAGGGAGGGGATGATCACGGAGATGAGCGGTTCCACGATTAAGTCATTTCCTCGTACAATGCCTCCAGGCGGGCGAGCCAGACCCTGGAGTCGAACTCCGCCCGAACTCTTGCCAGATTCTGGTTTCGAATTCGTTCATACAAGTCCTTCTCCGAAAGGAGGCGAAGGATTGCTTCAGCAAGTGAAGCGGAGTCATTCACGGGAACCATCAGAGCGTGGATATCGGGGGACATCCAACTCCTGACTCCCGGGGTTTCCGTCACAACCGGCGGCACTCCGCAAGCCATTGTCTGAAGGAGCGTTACAGAAACTGCGTCGGACGCGGGAATGGAAACTACGATACCGGAGGACTGCATTATTTCCGCCAGATTCTCTTCAGGGACCGGGGCGGTGATGCTCACCATCTCCTGAAGCCCGAGGGAGCGGATTTGATCCTCCAGATTTCTCCTGTACCCAGAGTCCTCATTAAAGGCAAGCAAACGGAAACGGACCTCGGGCGCCGATTTCCTTACGATAGGCGCAGCCTCCACCAGGGTGTGAATCCCGTAAGTCGGGCGCATGGCCCGCGGGCTCAAGACCAGCAGAGGGCCGGCGCCTTTCCTCTGCCGAAACAGGGCCAGGTCCACGCCGATCTGGTGCATCCGGAGTCCCTCCCTTCTTACACCCAGTCCGATGCATTGATCATACGTGAGGGGCAGATTGGTGGTCACTCCGTCCGCCCGCAGGAGGGCTTGTCTGGTGAGCAGGTAAAAGAAGGGATAACGGATGCGCAGATCCACAAGCATGTCGCTTCCCTGCGTGGTGAGGAGAACCGGACGATAGCCGGACAGGGCAGCGATCCAGCCGGGGCCTGTGACATAAATCCCGTGTACAAGGTCAGGCTTTTCCTTTTTGAGAACGCCTCGAACCCTTGACAGGGCGCCGACCAGATCCCAGGGGAAGCGAATATTGGATACATGAAGAATCTCCCTGACCCCTGGGATGGTCTTTCTGGCGCCATAGGAGATCAAGATCACCTCATCCCCTCTTGAGACCAGATGCTCCATCCAATGCAAGGGCACAGACGACGTAGGAACGGCCACAAAACAAATCTTCATAGAAGCGTCTCCAAGGTGGAGGAAAGCAGGCGCCCCACAGCGCGGGAATGAAGCTCTTCTGGAAAATGGGGCACCGGGGCGCCGCCTTCCTGAACTTGCAGCAGAAACTTCTCGAAAACCCCCACTTTGGTCTCGTCCTCCGGAGAGACGACACAGGCGCCGTGCCGCCGCAGGATGTTGCCCGCAGTCCCCTCCGGCGGAGTCAAGCCGAAGATCGGCCGGGCCATTGCCAGGCACTCCGGGATCTTTGCAGGGAAAAATGGGGCGCTCACTGAGAAAGGGGGATCCGTCAGAAGGATGGCGTGGGATTTTCTTAACAACTCTACGGCCCGCCCATGTTCCACCTCTCCGAGGTACGCCATTTCCCCTCCGGGGAAAGCCTCCTGAATCATGACCCTGTATTTCTCCTCAAGTCTGCCGATCAGTTGGACCCTGATCTCCGACGCCCCCGGCGATCTTGTCCGATAAAAGGATTCCATCAGGTGGATCAGTGGGATCGGAGTCCTGGGACCATAGAAGTTCTGAGCGCACGTAATCACCCAGGGGGGCGGCGGTGGGGGCGTCCTTTCTTCTGCGCCCGTCTCCGCAGGGTCAAAGGAATGAGGTATGACCACACTTTTTCGGTTCCACTCAGGGGGGTAGCCTGAAAGAACAAAATCCCTGAGACTGTCTGCCGGGAAGATCAAGAGATCAGCCTGGGAAAGGACTTTCCTTTCCCAGGAAGATGAAATGACCTTGGAAACAGGACTGTTGGGCACATAAGGGCTGTTCGTCCAGGGATCGCTGAAGGCAGCGGCCCAGGGGAGGGAAAGGTTCCGGCTGATCGAGAGCGCCGCCAGATGTCCGGTAAAAGGCGAAGAGAGCGAAAGAATTACATCAGGCTGAAAGGGGATCCGACTCGCCCCTTTCCTGGCAGGCCACAGCCATCCCACCTGGGGGTCGGGCAGAAACCGGAGGAAAGGCAGAAAAAAGAAAAAGGGATCGAGATTGATCGTCTTGATCCGCTGGACAGTAACCTCTCCTGGAAGAAATTCCAGGAGTGTCGTGTCTGACCGGTAAGGGGGGGCGATCCCCCCTGCCAGGACGTGAACCTGCCAGCCCAGCTCAGGTAAGAATCGCAACATCCTCCCCGCCTGGATCGCCTGGGAGCCCAGGAGGGGTGGGAAGAAATAGGAGATTACGAGAATGCCTTTGGATGATTTCATTTGTGCAGGATTAGATAAAGGCTTGTCGCCTGGGCAGGGAGGAGAGCCCTTCCGATGAGCTCGAAGAGATCGTCTATCCATTTGTATCCCCTGATGATGGAATCCAGGGTCCAATGAGGGACTCCCCAGCCGATGGGGTGGACCTCCCTGATCCCAAAACCGATCTTGCGGCATTTCTCGGAAAGAGATCGGGCCGTGTAAAAATGAACATGGTCGGTCAGGGCCAGTGTTCTTGGCTCCAGGCGGTAGGCGAGCCTCCAGAAGAAAGCCCCTTCGTTGGGAACCCCCAGGATGAGAATGCCGGAGGGCTTAAGGATCCTCCGCGTTTCCGCCAGGGCCCTTTCGTCGTCCGGGATGTGTTCCAGCACATGATTGAAGAAAATCACGTCAAAGGAATCGTCCAGGGCAGGGTAGTCGGAAAGGTCCGCCAGGAAAAGATTCTTCTTCTCAGGCAGTTGACCGGCCCGCAGCAGACGCTTCAGATTGTAGTCGCTTCCATACAGATCTCCCGCAAGAGGGGCAAGCCACGAAAGGTTTCCCCCATCTCCGCAACCCAGGTCAAGAATGACCGGTTTGCCCCGATTCTCGCTCCCGTATTTCTGCAGCACCCTTTCCACATACCGCCTTCTTTTGATCAAATGGTGACGATAGGGCCCGGTCCATTGCCTTGCCTGGGGCCCTTCGTACCACTGCCCCCGCCCTGCGCCGACCGCCTCCCTGATGGCTTCCTCGATCCCGGGGAAATCCTTGACAAGGATGGGGATGCCCTCAACAATGGGGATCTTGAATGAGCATTCCCCGCAATGCGCCGTGTCTTCACTCATTAGCGCAGAAAGGGGACTTCGACATGCCGGACATCTGAAAATGCCGCCCCGGGAGCTGCCTGGAATCTCAAGCTTCTCGGAAAAGGGATTCGTAAGCCTTTTTCTCCTTTTCTTCCATTTCTTCGCCTCCATACAGCAAGGCTCTTTCAGAGGATTTTCTCCCCATCTCCGCAAGAAGGTCGGGGTGCTCTATCAGTTGCTGAAAGGCCCTTTCGAAGCTCTCTGGAGTGTTCTCTACAACCACGGCGATGTCCCCCACGGCTTCCGGCTCCTGTTCCCACCGGTTTCTCGCGACAACCAGGGGAAGCCCGGATGCCATGGCCTCAAGGGTCGGAATATGAATCCCCCCATGCTCGGAGGCGACTGCCAGTAAATCTGCATCTCCATAGTGGCGCTGGATCTCCTGGTTTGGAACGGATCGGATGAAACAGACCCTTTCCTCCAGGTTCAAGGTTCGAGCAAGGTCCGCAAGTGCCCGGTATTGCTCCCCATCCCCGATCAGGGTAAGATGAGCATCCAGATCGCGAATAGCCAGGATCAGCTTGTGCTGGCCCCTTTCTCTGATCATTCTGGAGACATTAAGGATCTTGAGCGGTCCTCCCCGGCGGGGAGAGCGCTCGATCCGGAAGCGGGACAAATCAACCCTGTTGTAAATGATCTCGATCTCCCTGGGCTCGAATTGCTTCGCATAAAGATAGGGCCAGCGATAGGCGCAAATGATCTTATCGGCGTTTCGGATCACATAGGGCTCGATGAAGAAACGGGAGTACAAGGCATTGCGGAGGCGTTTCCATCTGCGGTTCTTCCAGTCCTGATAGCGTTCGTCCAGATCGTAATGGCCGTGGACCGACACGAGTACCGGAATGCCCAGAGCCCTTCCGCACTTCACCGCCATCCACCCGGCCAGCACGGGATTGTAAGCACGGACGACATTCGGCCTGACCTCGCTTATGTATTTCATCGCACTCTCAATCGGCGCATCATACGGCGTCCTTACCGGCAATGTCATATAATAGGACAACTCTCCCAAAGGATGAATGAGCATCCGGGCATCACCGGCCAGGATGGAGACTTCCTCCGCAGTGGCATCCGAGTCCGCCGGGGACATCACATGAATCTCATCAAAGAGATTCCCCGGGTTCAGGTAGCGGGGTTTCAGCTCTCCTTTTTGAAGATACGCTTTCAGTGGATCATTGGGGAAGACGCAGAGCTTTCTCATGTTGCAAAATATCCCCGCACGGCATCTGCTGTCACTTCCATGTCGCCTGGCCCTAACCACGGCTGGACAGGCAATGAGATGAGCCCTTTCCAGAGTCGGTCTGTGACCGGAAGGGGCGATCTGAGAAATTGCGCGAGATCGGGGCGCAGGTGGAGGGGCCAGTGTGTGAACTCAGGCTCGATACCGCGGCTCTCCAGAAAGCGATGGAGGGCCAGGACCTGCGGACTCTTTTCCCGACAGGGCCCCGGGCTTCCGACATGGACAATGAATTTTGTAAAAGTGTGTCCAGGGGGGTCGGGAAGGGTGAGGCCCTCCACATCCGAAAGAAGGCGGATCAGTGTTTCCGCGTTCCCCCTTCTTCGTGCCTGGATTTCGTGATGCTTGCGGAGCTGGACCATGGCCATTGCTGCATCCTGCACGCTCATTCTGCAGAGCGGCCTCTCCAGTTGCTGCACTGGCCGCCTCATCCTGTCAAAGGCCAGAAAAAATGGAAAGGTGTGCTTTCTCAGACGGAATCGAAGCATAGCCCGGAGCGCCCGCCCAAGTATGACGGCAAAGGGCTCGGCGGGAAGAGGCGGGGGGGCGGGCAGGTTCGGGTTGGACAGAATCAGGACCCCTCCTGCAGTGCTCATCAGAAGCTTCCCTGCGGAGAAGCTCAGAATCCCGGCATCTCCCCAGTTGCCGAGAAACCTGCCCCCATGGTCTCCCCCGAAAGCCTGAGCAGCGTCATCTATGACGAAAATGCGGAATCGGGCGGCCATTTCCACAATCTCGGCCATTCTTGCGGGTTTCCCGCCTGTGTGAGGGACCAGAATGGCCCGGGTCTTTTCCGTGAGGGCTGGCTCGATGGTTTCCGCTGTTGCGTTCAAATCCCCGGCGATGTCACAGAAGACAGGGGTTGCCGAGAGCCGCAAAATGGGCGCCAGCGCGGACCGACAAACAAGAGAAGGGATGACTACCTCGTCCCCGGGACCGATTCCCATGGATTTCAAGGCAAGAAAAATGGCGCACTGACCGGAGCTTACCGCCATTACCCGGGAGGCGGAAAGGCGCCGAGTCAGCTCCGATTCCAGCGCCTCCACCGCATCCCGAGGCGGACTCAGAAAGGCTTCCAGCTCTTCTTCATCCCAGTAGGGAACCAGATAGGGAATTCGATAAAAGGAATTCAGAAAGGAGCGGATCTTTCGGTCGAGCATCATGGATTGCGCTCTTTCTCACATATGATGAGATGCCGAAACGCAAAGGAGCGAAGAACCGGAAGGGAGCTGAGCCATTCTTCCAGCATGACCCCGGCCATCTTGTGTGTGAGCCAGCGAGCCGCTCTTGGATCCGGAATACCGGCTCTCATCGGCAGGACCTGGAAAAACCGGATCTTCCGGATGGTGAGAGCGGCTTTTTTCAGGAGGCGTCTCATCTCCGCAGGAAGCAGATGGGAGACAGGGGCCTTTTCCCGCATCGTAAGCCGATGATTCAAACTCCGGCGATTGCCCAGCTCCAGGAGCGCTTTTCCACCGGGGCGCAGGATTCGGCCGATCTCCGACAGCGCTCTCTCCGGTGACGCCACGTGATAGAGAGTTGAAAAGGAACAGGCCAGATCAAAGGAAGCATCCGAAAGAGGGAGGGCTTCCAGGTTTCCTCTGAGGAAATAGGCTTCCGGCGCGTTTTTTGCCGCCTCCAGAAGCATGGGGGCGGAAAAATCCACACCAAGCCGAAGGCGGGCAACCCCTGAGATCGTCTCCAGGTGCCTCCCTGTGCCGCAGCCGAGGTCCGCCACATCGGCATTTTCGGCAAATCCGGAAAGAAGGGTCGCCCTTATTGTTTCCAAAGCTTTCTGGTAAGGCGGCGCCGAGCTCCGGGGGCGATCATAGGCGGGTGCATGGGCATCAAAGAAGGGGATGCCCGAAGGGCGCCCATCGAGGAGATCGGGAATGCCTGATTCGAGGGGGAAGATTCTCGAACAGCCTGAGCACCGCAGTGGCATACACCCTGAGAAGCGGCCCATGCACGCCGGGCATCGAATCAAATCCAGGAACTCTTGATTCATCGGCATTTGACGGCAATCGCAAAAAATAGCTCTCCCTCGGCGGGAAAGAGAATGCTCCGGATTCGGTCAAAGAAGGAGCGTCCCGAGTAGTATGTCTCGAAACGATCGAGTCGGAGCGGCGCATCGAAGAGCTGCTGCGGATGCAAGCCCTGCTGGATATTGGCTTCAAGATTTGCGCGGTTCATGGCCCTTATGGCTTCTTCTTCAGGCAGCTCGGGATAAAGAGACCGGGCCCAATGAGCCGCTTCCCTCCCCACCTTCCCGGGAAAAAGGGAATGCCATTTGAATCGTGCGGCCAGGAAGAGGTAATGAATACGCCCTGGCGCGACCGCATGAGGCTCATGAATGACGATGGCTTTCCCCCCCGGTTTCAATACTCTGGCTGCTTCTCTCAGGCTTCTCCCCGGATCGGGCAGGTGGTGGAGAGTGGCGGCAAAGGTCACAATGTCCATGGAGTCGCTCGCAAAGGGGAGGTTCTCGGCATCTCCCTGAACCGGGTAAAGGTTGGGCCGCCCGATTGTGTCTCGAAGCCTTTCCAGCATGCCTCTGGAAATGTCGAGACAGCAGCAAATCTCCCAATGGGGGAAGTGCTTCGGAACAAACCCTGTCCCTGATCCGATGTCCAGAATGCGCCCCCCAGGCGGCACTTGCCCCAGGATCCGCTTGGCGAGACGGGCTTCGCGCCTGATATGCAGGTGCATCTCATCATATTGTGCAGCCTCCCGATCGTGGTGATCCCTGTTGATTCGTTTTGTCGGATCCTCCCAGGTTTCCTCGGGCAGGAAGACGGGGATCCCATCCTGGATAGGAAAGGGATGGTAACATTTCTCACATACCAAAGGATTTCCATCCCGGAGGCTGGCCTTGCACAGAGGGCAGGCGAGCAATTCAAGGATCCTGGTGCTCACCGATTCTCCCCCTTCAATTTGCGCACAAGATGAGCGGTCCTGCCCAAAAGAGAGTAACGACAGGTTTTCCCGAACATCCTGATCGTCACTTTCTCCCCTCCCCACTTCTCCTTGAACCTCCGAATTCCTGACTCCTTGGGTGTGGCCGGATCAGGGGAGATTCCGGCAAGATCGTAAACCCGGGCGCCTTCTCGAACCGCCGTGCGAAGGATTTCGTCTTTCAGGAGATCATTGCCGTAAAGCTTCTCCCTGAAGCTCTTTTCCGATTGGACCGAGAAAAACTCTGTCCAGATGCCGTTGAATTTCCAGATCCCCAGTCCGCAAAGCGTCTCATTTCCGCGATGGGCGGCGAAGAAACGCAGGCAGGCGTCCGGTTGGAGGTGTTTCCAGAGACTTCTGAAGACCTGCCAGGGCGGAACGCGGAAGCCTTCAATGTCCTTCCTCCTGCTGGCCCTCTTGAAAAAGGCATAGTACTGTGAAAGCTCCCAAAGGGTACTGATCTCTTTGATTTGAATTCCCTCGTCCCGAGCCCTGCGAATCGCCTTTCTTGCCGACTGACGATAGCGGCTCATCAAATCCTCCTCGCCACAGCGCAAGTCAAGAAGAAGGGTGGCCTCCTCCCGCTCGATCCTGTAGCCTGCTTCAAGAAAGGACGGCGCCCACAGGGAGGCTTCAGAGCCCATGTCGTGACAGGGCAGCCGAACTTTGTCCACAAAATGTATCCCATCTTCCTGAGCCTTTTTATCCAGGGCGGAGAGGAGGCATTTCGCCGCGGTCTGGTCCTCTTCCCCGAGGAAAAGAGGACCATATAGCCAGGTATAGGAAGGAAAAAGCTCCCTCACCAATCGCGTCAAGCCTCTTGCATTCGCGCCGCTCAAAGGGACATCCAGGAATTTCTTCTTGAAGAACAGGAGAAGGGCTGAAGGCTGCTTTGATTCATGATCACGGACGACAAGGTAGCGGGGCGCCCACTTGTTGCGCTCCCCCATCACCGCTGCCCAATGGGTTGTCTGGAAAATGGTTCCAGATGGAGAAGAAGCCACCCATTTGTTCCATTCTTCGGGATCCCAGTGATCCTTGATGATGGCTTTCATCCTGATCAGCTCCCTCCCTCTGCCTCTCCCTCGAGGGGAGGGGGGGAGGTTGAGTGGGGGATGATTGCGCTGAGAAGAATCCTCAATATTGAGAAAGTCGGCAATTTGAGAATGACAGTGGCTGAAACATAAACGGCGAAGGCCGCGACAGAGGCCGCGGCTATCTGCCAAAGAGCGGCCGGGCGCCATGGGAAGACAAGAAAGAAAGCTGCCGCGGAAGCTGCGACAATCTTGACGAGAGATTGAGGATGGTAAGCAAGAGGAAGGAGCGGTGATGTAACGATCACCATTACGATGAGATGAAGCAGATAGGTGGCTGCTGTTGCAGTCGCGGCGCCGGTCGCCCCGAAAGGCGGAATCAGAAAGATGTTCAGAACCGTATTGACAGCGGCGCTCCAGCCGAAAAGCAGGGGCAAGACGTGCGTTTTCTTTGTGAGGGAAAGGACGATCTCTCCGAAACCGGAAATCATCAGAAACCCGTACCCGAAAGCCACAATGGGAAGATTGTGTGCCCCCTGCGCAAACTCAGAAGTCGTCAGGAGTCTCACAATCTGTGGCGAAAAAAGGACGGCCAGGACGAGGAGTGGGGCGATGATGAAAATCGAGGCCTGAAGCGTGTCCTGAAAGAGCTCCTTCACCTCTTCCTTCTTCCCCTCATTCCAGAGGCGTGAAGCGATGGAGGGAAGAATCAGAAAAATAGGGTTGAACACGACCATGGCCAGGGTATAGCCAAGACTGTACGAAACCGAGTAGATCCCGACTTCTTCCGCTCCTCTGAAGGCCCCAAGAAAATACCTGTCAGATACGCCTGCAACCCAGATGGAGAAGGCCATCGGCACATAAGGCAACCCGAAGGAGACCAGGGTCTTCGCATTCTTAAATTTCGGCCACGAGAAGCCGATTTCACGAATAACTCCGAATGAAGCCGCCCCAAGGACAATCCCATCCAGTATGATCCCCGCGAGGATGGCGCCTTTCACTCCATAACCCGTGAGCACCAGTGCGGCCACAAGGAGGGTGCTGCCGAAGGATTCGGCGATGGTGAAGGCGGAATAGGTTTTCATCCTGACAAACACGCGATAGTAGCGCTTGAAGACATCCTTTGTCGCGGAAAGAACGAGAGAGACCGCCCCCAGGCGCACCAGGAGCGCATGCTCTGCATTGCCGAAAATTCGGGATGCCAGAATATCGGCGCCGAAGGGGTCAGGAGGCTCACGGTTGCTCCGATGAGGGCCCAGACCCCATAGTCAATGGTGCCGATGGCCCGTGTCAGAATGGGAATCAGAATGAATCCCTTGAGTTTCAGGGCAGCATCGGTGAGCGCGGAGATCGCCACATTCTTCGCAAACTCACGATAAACAGGTTTCACGAAGACCTCTCTCTAACCAAATTGGCAATTGTGCCGTAGGGAATATGGCGGAGGCCGGGCTTGGGGCTCAGGATCGAAAGAACCTGGCGCAAAATGCCGCGCCGGGTGAGAGCGCTCGGGTCGAAATAGTAGGTAAGGTATCCTTTCTGCCGGACAAGCTGGACGATGGATTCCGCCAGTATTGCCGTGAAATCGGCGGGATCGCGGCAAATTGCCTTGTCTGAGTCCAGGAAGTTCCATGTGTCGAAAAGGGCGCCAGGGTAACGGGCGGAGGTCCCAAGAGGGATTTCCACGATCCCTGTGGGCGTCAGCGAGGGGCCGGAACCTTTACCGGATGTGTCCACGACCGTGGAAGAAGAAAAACGGTACCCCAGTTTCCTGAGAACGGGGTAAAGCTCTTCCGAATGATTGATCCCAAAGTGAGGGGTGCGAAAACCGGAAGGCGAATAGTCCAGGGCCTGCCCGCAAATCCGGTGACACTGGGCGATTTCCTCCGCCTTCTCCTCAAGGGACAGATCCTTGAATTGACGGCCCTGATTCAAGATTTCGTGATAAGGATGGGTGTGGGAATGGTTCAAAATCTCGTGCCCTTTCTTCAGGATCTCCCGATGGATCTCAGGGAACCTCTCAATCCAAATCCCGATACATGCAAAAGCGGCGGGAATCCGAAAAGCCGCGAGTGCGTCCAGGATTTCCGGAAGGGCCTCAAGGTCTTCCTCCGTCTCGCAGTCAAAAGAAAGGGTGAAGCAGGGAACCTGGCCGGCCAAGGCCGGCAATCTGCCGGTTCTGCGAAGAATTCCGTTCAGGTCCCCCCTTCGAAGGGCGGATCTTATGCCATGAAATACGTTTTCCACAGTGAGTATGCTTCCTCAAGACGAATTCTCTTCCTCCCGGAAGGAGGAAATCTGCAGGAATTGCCGATCCTTATACCAGGAGGCCGTTGTGAAAACCCTGCTGATTCAGCCGCCCCTGTACAATATTGCCCGCTATGGGAAGCCGGTTGTGGCGCCATACGGCCCGCCGCTGGGAATCGGCTATATCGCGGCCTACCTGGAAAAGCTGGGGCTTCCCGTGCTTGCTGTGGACGCATCCTACCTGAAATGGGAAGAAGTTGAGCGGCTCCTCCTGTCCGAGGCTCCCGACATTGTGGGTGTTACCTGCCTCAGCGAGCAAAGGTCGAGCTCTTTCCGTCTGGCGAAACGGGCGAAGGCCCTGCTGCCTTCCTGCAAGACCATACTCGGGGGAGTCCACGGAAACTTCATGTACCGGCAGATTCTGACTCATTTCCCCTTTGATGCCGTTGTGCTGGGAGAAGGGGAAATCACAACAGCAGAAATCATCGAAGCCCTGGGTGCCGGTCGCCCCCTTTCCTCGGTTCCCGGACTGGCCTGCGTGGAAGGAGGGAAGGTGGTTCTCTCCCCGCCAAGAAGAGTCCTGGATCGCCTGGATGATCTCCCCTTCCCTGGGCACCGTTTCTTTCGGGGAAGCCGATATGTGCGCTATGCGCTCCTCTATGGACGATTTGAGGGAAAGGACCTCGGAAAGCTCAAGTTCATGCCTGTGATCACATCCAGGGGATGTGTGAAGCATTGCGAGTTCTGCTCGACTACGGAGTTCTGGTCCGGACGCTGGCGCCATCGTTCTCCGGAAAATGTGGCGGATGAGCTGGAATGGCTCATTCGCGATCTCGGCGTCGGGTTCGTGAACTTTGCGGACGACATTTTCACGGTCAATGAAAAATTCGTGACATCCTTGTGCGAGGAAATCCTGCGGCGGAAGCTGGCATTTCTTTGGGATTGCGAGACCCACGCTCAGTTCGTTTCTCCCGAGATCCTGAGAATCATGAAACAAGCGGGCTGCATGGCCATCGCCTATGGCGTCGAGTCCGGCTCTGATGCGATTCTCTCCAATATCCATAAAGGGTCCTCCAGAGCCCTTGTGGAGCAAGCCATCCGACTGACGAGAGAGGCCGGCATCCGGAGCAGTGTTCTCCTCATGGTAGGAAACCCGGGTGAAAGCGAGGCAACCGTCTCAGAGACCCTGTCCCTCCTCAAGGAAACAGAGCCCGATTATTTGACGGTTTCCATTACCATGGTCTTTCCGGGGACTTCCCTTCACAAGAGGGCCGAAAAAAAAGGATGGATAAAGGACGACTACTGGCTCACGGACCGCCCTGGCCCCTATTACACGGTTGAGCATCCCTTCGGAAAACTCCAGAAATGGCAGGATAGTCTCCTTGCCGCCCATTCCCGCGGCATGGAACGATGGGCGCGGCGAGTCCGTTCCGCCGTTGAGAGGCTCACAGGTCTCAGAATCACCAGAAGACATTTCGGATTC
>JACPDT010000006.1:0-34008 GCA_016183865.1 Armatimonadota bacterium
GCCTTTCTCAGGCGGTTACTCCGCTTCAGCACTCCCGGTCACCCGAGGCACTGGGAGTCTGCTACACGGCTCTCTGGCAATTACCGTGACCAGACTTTCACTGGTTAGCAAACGATGACTTCGCAAGGCACACGGCCAAATAAAGCTTTGGGGACTTGATGAGCCGGCTGGATGGTTTCCCCAGATAAGGAAGGAGTCTCCGAAGCACAAAAGAGACTTCCAGGAGGCTCAAGTACCTTGAGGCAGTGGCTGTATTCAGTTTTGCATCACGGCCTAGCTCACTGATTTTCAGAACCTGTCCGGTGCGCAGTGCAGCCAGGTGAAGAAGGTGTCGGAAAGAAATCAGATCAGCCACCTGCGACAGCTCTCGAAGATCACGCTCAAGATACGTCTGCTCGAATCCTTTGAACCAGAGGGACGGATCCCTGACTCCCTGCTGCAATAATCTGTCATAATGTAATAGAGTATAGTGACTTTATGACATCATGTCAAGAGGGTGTGCAGATCAGGCTTGGCTGTGCCGTGTGTTCCCGCGGCACATCATACCACACTTGTAACCGGGTCCGGCGGCAATCCGCATGCGGCGCGCAGCTCCTGCCGCTTTTCCTGGTATATCTGAAGAGCTTTCCGAACACTGTTCTGGGCGTCGAAGCGTCCCAGGAAATGCTCAACCCTGACTTCTTTGTTCTCCAGGGCCTTGTAGTCCTCGAAAAAGCGTTTCAGCTCTTTCAGCTTATGGTCTGGCAATTCCGAGATATCCCGATAGTGCATGTATTCCGGGTCATGGATGTGGACCGCTATGATCTTGTCATCAGGGTCATTCCCATCCACCATCTGCATGAGACCAATGGCTTTCGCCATGACGATACAGAGCGGGTGAACCGGCTCCTGCCCCAGGACCAGCACATCCAACGGGTCCCTGTCCTCACAGTACGATTGAGGTATGAAGCCGTAGTTGGCGGGGTAGTGGACAGAGCTGAAGAGGACCCTGTCCACCTTGAGCAAGCCTGTCATTTTGTCCATCTCATATTTGTTCTTGGACCCTTTCGGGATCTCTATGATGGCCCGAAAAATCTCGGGTGCCTCGTCGCCTGCGGGAACATCATGCCAGGGATTAGCCATCTCGCACCTCCTGCGTAGCTTGACCGGATACCACGGAATTCGGGCGGACCAGACGGATTCCCTCCTTAGAATACAGGAGAACTCAGACCGGCGGAGAAGAAAAGACCGCTATATTGCAAGAAGGGGATGTTCGCATGGGAATCATCAATTCAGGAACCGGGATCGAAAAAAAGCTGGATGTGCCGGAACTTATGAAAGCTGCTCAGGAAATGAGGGCCTATGCCCTGATTTCCATATTTGCAGCGGGATCGGGGCACCCGGGAGGAAGCCTGTCCATTATGGACATCACGGCGGCCCTTTATCTCCACCAGGTGCGGCATGATCCCAAGAATCCATCCTGGCCCGACAGGGACAGGGTCTTTTTTTCAACAGGCCACAAAGCCCCCGCCCTGTATGTGGCTCTCGGCAAATCGGGCTACTTCCCCCTGGACGATGTGGTGACATTGCGGAAACTCGACAGCCCTTTCCAGGGACATCCCCATTGGCTGAAACTTCCCGGAGTGGAGGTCTCAAGCGGATCTCTCGGCCAGGGGCTCGGCATTGCGGTTGGAGACGCCCTGGCTCTGCGCCTGGATGGCCGCCGCTACAAGGTGTATTGCATCATGGGGGATGGAGAGCAGCAGGAAGGAAGCGTCTGGGAAGCGGCCATGAGCGCGGCCCATCACAAGCTCAACAACCTCATTGCCATTGTGGACAAGAACCGCCTGCAAATAGACGGCTGGGTCAAGGACGTCATGGACATTGATCCCCTTGGAGACAAGTACAAGGCCTTCGGATGGCACGTCATCGAGATAGATGGGCACAATATGGAGGCAATCCTCAATGCCTTTAAGGAAGCGGAGCTTGTCAGGGAGAAACCCACGCTGATTCTGGCACGAACAACCAAGGGAAAGGGCGTTTCCTTCATGGAGAATGTCGCCGGCTGGCACGGTACGGCCCCCAAGGACAGGAAACAGTTGGACCAGGCATTGGAAAATGTAGCTGGCAAGACCTTCCCCAGGGAAAAAACGGACCAGCTTCTGGACCAGGCAAAGGCCTTTGGAGAAATGAAGCGAGCCGAAGTGGACAAATCCCTTCCCCGGTTCTCCAGGGATTACTGGTGGAACCAGGGAGACGGAATGAAAGTGGACATGGAGCCTACTCGCGCAGGCTTCGGAAAAGCCCTGCAAAAAATGGGGGATGATCCCAGAATCGTCACTCTCCATGCCGATATCTCCGATTCCATCAAGATCACCGATTTTGAGAAAAAGAACCCTGAAAGAGGGACCCGCGTGTTTAGTGTGGGGATCGCGGAGCAGAACATGATGCAAGTAGCCGCAGGTCTGGCAAGGGAAGGGAAGATCCCAGTTACCGGCACATACGGCGTCTTCGCCTCGGGAAGACCCTGGGACCAGTTGCGCACAACCGTGTGCTACGGCAATCTGAACGTCAAAATTGCGGGCGCCCATGGCGGAATCTCCGTGGGCCCAGATGGGGCAACCCACCAGTCCCTTGAGGAAATCTCCCTTATGAGCATACTTCCCAACATGCATCTCGCCGTTCCCTGCGATTCGGTGGAAACCGAGCGGGCAACCCGCCATTGTGTAGGGGAGCTTGTCGGACCGGCCTATCTCCGCTTTGCCAGGGAAGCCACGCCTGTTGTCACGACCGTTGAGACGCCCTACGTCTTCGGCAAAGCCAATGTCATTCGATTCAAAGGTGAGGCGGAACGTTTCATTGAGGCTTTCTCCATCCAATTGGCCTCCCAGCACGTGACTGAGCAGGAAGATCTCACCATCGCCGCCTGTGGCCCCATGGTCCCTGAGGCCATGAGGGCGGCATGGATCCTGGAGAAGGAATACAACCTCAAGGTCCGGATCCTGAATTTTCACACCGTAAGGCCCCTGGACAAAGAGGCCGTCATGGCGGCCGTCATGGAAACAGGGGCGATTCTCACTGCTGAAGAGCACCAGGTGGGCGGGTTCGGAAACATTGTTTGCGGCGTCATCGCGCAATTCAAACCATTTGTCACGCCTGTTGTTGTGGACATGGTCGGCGTTGACGACAGGTTTGGAGAATCGGGAGAGCCCTGGGAGCTCATGAAAGTATTCGGCCTCACGGCAGAGCACATCGCTCACCGGGCCAAGGATCTCTGGGAAAGAAAGAAAGCGGGGTTCAGCGGGGATGGTAAAAGTCACAGAATGCGCGTACGCGACCTGGTACGGGACTGAGGAGACCGTTTCGGTCCTTTGCCACGGCCCTGACGGAAAAGTCCGAAAAACGGTTCACGGGTTTGACGGAGAAAGCCAGGGGGATCTCGTAAAGCGGGCCACTGAATCACTGGACTGCGGGGGCTGCAAGAATTTCATTCCATCCTGAGCAATACCTTTACGAGAGCCCACCATGGCGCGATTATATCGTTGATGATTCGGCCGACCCCATCTGGGGCAATTCGTCAGGAGGGCCTCGGCCTTCCTGACTGTCTTGGGGGTAAAGAAGATGAAATCCGGGCAAACTGCAACCAGGTCTCAGAAAGAGTCGGTCCTGACCTCAAAAGAGATCTTAGCCGAGATCGTCAGCCATGTTCTGTATCTGCTGCGTGGAGGCGGCGCACACATCGGCTTCGAAGACGTCGTGAAGGGGCTGCCCCCTGAGAATCGGGGCACACGGCCGCAAGGCCTGCCTTTTTCGCTCTGGATGCTGCTTGAGCACATGCGGATTTCCCAGTGGGACATATTGGAGTTCTGCCGAAATCCGAAGCATGTATCGCCTGTTTGGCCCGATGGGTACTGGCCGAAGGGTCCGGCGCCTCCCGACGGGGGCGCGTGGAACAAGAGCATACACGACTTCAATGCCGATTTGAAGGCCCTCGAAGATCTCGTGGCGGATCCGTCCACGGACATGCTTTCGCCCATACCTCATGGCGAGGGACAAACCCTTCTTCGAGAGGCGCTTCTCGCGGCCGACCACAATTCCTATCACATGGGACAGATTGTGCTCCTCCGCAGACTCCTCGGAGAATGGAAGGAGACGGGCTGATCAAACCTCTGTGGACATTCCGTCCAGCATGATTAGACCTGTTAGGGACACTTGTAAGGGGTGAAGCAAGAAACGCCCCGGGGACCGACTTCTGCGCTCTTATTGCCAGATTTCGTCCACGGCCCACCGAATGCCGGAAAGCGAGCCCAGTGCCGCTCCGCCGTACCCGCCTGCGGACATTCCCACCGTCAAGCCTGCCTCAGCCAGGGTGGGATTGCCTGAGATCACGGACAAAATGCCCCCTGCCAGGAGTCCGGCTGCTCCGCCCAGGAAGAGCCCGCCCATTCCGGTAAGCGTCCCGTACGTCAGGACGGCACCCGCTGTAAGACCGACTCTGAGCCCTGTCGTCAGAATTGCGTCAGCGCCGTCTGCTGCCTTTTCAAAATGGCTACCTCACCTCCAAAGTCACCGGCAGCGATTCTGCGCTGACCTTTGGATCATAGTAGAGATAAGCCCTCGATGAGGGGGTTTTAGCCCGGAGGGGGTATTTCGCCTTCAGACGATAAGAGAGAGTGAACTCTTTTCCGGCTTCGATCCGCTCCAGGTAGAGGACGATCTGGCGTCCGGTGAGGCTGTATTTCTGGATCTTCTGGCTTCCCACGAGCTCATCGAAATCTCCTGCCTGGACTTCGAATCCTGGAGGAACGCCCAGATCGAGCATCACCATATTTGCCGTCTTTTTGGAGAGATTTCGGACCTTTACTTTGCAGGTGACTGTATCGGCTTTGGCGAGCTCGGTTCGGTCATAGGAGACATGGATGTCCAGCATCTCCTCCGAAGCCATTCGGGTCTTTTCCCAGGGAATGTGGTATTTCCCCGCGACTTTGAACATGCAGTTCCCCTGACCTGTCATGGTGAGGAGGATGGTGTTTTTCCCTTTTCGGGTTTCCGATTTCAGATCCACTTGATGGACCACATCATAGTTATCCGGTGTGATTCGGAAAGAGGCGCTCTTCACTCCATTGATAGCGATGGTCACCTGGCCGTCCACTTTCTCAGAGGCTTTTTCCAGGGAAAGGATCATGGTCCGCAATGCAAGGACTGTGGATTGGGTGGTGTGCCAGGTGCCGTATGCGTCTTTGCCCTGTACCAGCCAGGTGATGCCCCGATTGGCGATTTCCGGATGGGTTCCGGCTCGAAGAAGAGCGTGAATCGCCAGTGCTGTTGTCTCGATATCTGCGGCTGTGCCGGTGGAATAGGCGGCAGTGGCGATCGTGGATTTCCAGAATGTGCCGTCTTTCTCATCCACCCTCATCTTGAGAAGGCGCTCGACGGCATCCTCTGTTGCCTTATCGGTGGGGGAGTGGGAAGCCAGAGCATTGGCGCAAAGAGCCAGAGTATACGGATCCCTGGCCTCATCGAGGTGTTTCGCGATGTAGTTTGCGCCTTTTTCCGTCTGGGGGGAGCGGTCTCCTGTTTCCAGCAGAGCCCAGGTGATATAGGCAGTGGAAGGAAGGGCGCTGTTGGGGACATTGCTCCAGCCTTCTGCGTAGAAGCCCTGCCTTCCGGCGCCCCAGGCGCCGTCCTTGTCCTGTTGCGAGAAAAGCCAGGACCTGGTTCTGGCGATAAGGGCAGGATCCACTTCATGGACCTGGGCCATATCGGAAAACTCCATGAGCCCGAATGCGGTTAAGATTGGATTTGCCGGGGCCTGCCCGAAAACCGAAAATCCGCCGCCCGGAACCTCAAAGGTCAGGAGCCTCTGATAGCCGGCATTGATGAAGCCGTCTGCTTTCATGCGGATCTCCGGGGTGATTTTTCCTGTTTTCCGGAGGTATTGGAGCACAAGGACATTAGGATATGTGGTGGATGAGGTTTGCTCAAAACATCCTCCGGGCATGCGGAGCAAGGCATCCATCCCTTCCACAACCTGGGAGAAGATCCCCGGGTACACGGTCACCAGGATCTTGCCCGACCCGTCAATGGCCTCTCCGGGAATCTCGACAGGAACAGTGACTTCCCCCCGAAGGCGGTCGCTCTTGCTCACAATGATCTCCTCGCCGTCCGGAACCACCTCAATGCTTCTTCGAACGGCATCTGAAAGGACCGTGCCTTTGGCCGTGATGGTCAGGTTCTTGACTCCTATGCCTGTCGCCCTTATGGGAAAATAAGCGACTGTCACCTCATTGGGCTTGAGCGCAAGAGATTTCACCGTTTCCCCGATGGGCTCGAACCAGGAGTCCTTCTCCAAAGAGATGCGAACGATCTGGGGCTTCCGAAGATAGTTGTAAACGGCAACAGGGATGGAGATCCGATCCCCCTGAGTGAGCCTGACAGGGAGGTCGGGATCCACAAAAAAGTCCTGGAAGACTCGGATGGGCTTTTGCCCGTATCCCATTTCCCCTTGAAGGGAGGAAGCGAAAGCCCTGAGACGCCAGGTTGTGATGGAATCGGCCAGGGGAACCCTGATGGAGGCGTTCCCCCTGTCATCTGTGATCACTTGCGGGTTGGTGTACAGAGTTTCCGGGAAATACTCCCTGACCCTTGGGGCCTCCTGGTCCTTTGCGCCGGTGGTCGGTGTGGACGTGGCCGGTTTCAGCATCTCTCCTGCCTCAGCCTTCGCTTCAGGCACGGGCATGGCCCCGCCCATAGGGCCATTCATTACTATTCCGTCTCTCAAGAGAGCTCTCCCGTCAAGCTCGAAATACCGCATGGCATAGAGGTTCGAAATCTCCATGTCATCGGCGGTATGGAGCCTGCCGTCGGGGCCGAGGGAAAGAACTTTTGGCGCCCCTTTCTCAGTGAACTCCTCGATCCAGTATGGGCGACCCCAGGGATCCAGAATCTGGTCCTTTCTCAAAAGACCCTCCTGAGACAGGACGGTGGCCCAGGCCCTTTTCAGGGGGTACCCGTGGCGGGTCGAATGTCGCCGAAGCGCGTCCAGGAGTGAAGGCCATTGGGAGAACATCTGCTGCCTCTTAAGCTGAGAGCTATCAAGTTTGACGGGGTAGAGATCCTTTTCAGGCAATTGGGAGAAAAGGGCTCTTGAGAGTTTTTCTTTTCTGGGCACGGGCGCCGACTGGGCTGCCACGTCAGGGAAGGTGAAACCATGGATTTCATAGCCAGGGGAGAGAAGCTCCTTTTCCAGGAGAAAATAGACGCGCTCAAGACCAGGCTTCTGCTCCGCAAGGTAAAACAGACTTTCATCCACTATGTCAACCCCCAGGGCGGAAACCTTCGGACCTCCCTTTGGATCGGTTACATGGAATCCGATGAGGGCGCTTTCCCCCGGCCTGTACGTCTTCTTGTCAAGGGAAACCGCCACCTTGAGATCCCCTGAAGGCTGAACAAAGATTCTTCGGGTGTCACGGACACTGTTCCCGTCCCTGGAAATCTGATAGGCATGGAGAGTCATGAGCCCCCGCATTTGAGAAGAAACAGGAACAGAGAAATGACCCCTCCCTGAACCCATCTCTATGGTGGCGGTCAGCACTGTCTGATCGTTTTGAATGAGATCCAGATAAACGGCGCCCGATGGACGGGTGGAAAGGATCGTGCCTGAGAGGATTTCCCCCTGTTTCAGAAGGGAGCGATCCGGGCGGATCAACACGCTGTCAGGTGTTCCCTTCTGCGGGAGGGCCCTCTGAATCTCGACCTTGTTTCCTTTACTGTCCGTAACTCTCAGAAACAGCGTTGTCTCTCTTCCTGACTGCGGAGTCACCTGCACCTCTGCGAAACCTTCGGCGTCCGTGTGAACAGAGATTCTTTTCCCCTGAAACGCGCCGCTGAGAAAGGCCGGCGCTCCCTTGCCGTCAGGGTAGGATGTCATGATGTAAATGGCATTGGAAAGACCCTTCGAGAGGCTTCCCCCTTCGGGAAAAATGTCCACAACCAGGGGCTGAGGGGCAACGGTGACTGAGCGATGAGAGACTTCCTTGTGCTGGGCTGTGTCGGTTGCGGAGATCTCCACGGCGAGCCAGCCCTTTCCTTTTTCCAGGGGGATTCCCACAAGATAGCTCGGGACGGTGAACTCAAAGGAGAAGGCGCCCTCGGAGTCGGTCTTCCCCTGGATCCGGGCCGTTTCCTTTGATTGCACATCAAAGGACCGAACAACAATCTCCACCTGCGCCCCTTTCACCGGTTTCCCGAAAAAGTACCGGACAACGATATTTCCTTTCACTGTTTCACCCGGCAAATAGAAGGATCGGGCAAAAGTGGGAACGATCTTGAACTTGGGAAGGACATAGCGTTTTACGGTGACGCTTTTCTCGTCCCGGGCGTCATCGAGGATGGCCCGAACGTGGTATTCCCCGAGATTCACCTCGTCGGCAAGGGTGAAGGCAAAGGAAGCCACGCCGAAGCGGGATGTGTCGCTCTTGTGTTTGCCTACCTTGTTCCCCTTGGAGTCCTCAATCTCGAAGACCAGTGTGCGACCTGAAAGGGGCGCAAGGGTCCCTTCCGAGAGACACAAGGCCCGCAGGTGCATGGTCTGCCCGGGCTGATAGAGGGGTTTGTCTGTGGAAAGAAGGATGCGCCTTCCCTCCTGCACCTGAACAGGGAAAGAGGCGACAGGCTTATCAGGAAAATCATCCTGAAAGAGGGCGAGGGTTCCTTCACCCGCAAGCTGAGCAGGGATCAGGCCGTGAACCGGAAGGTTTCCAAGAGAGTCGGTCTTGCCCGAGAATAGAGTGCGCTTGCCACATTTCCCTGAAAGGACCAGTGAGAAGGACCGATTCGCAGCAGGCTTCTCGCTTCCCCCGTAAAACGCCATGACCCGCACGGCAAACGGGCTTCCCGCCAGAAGCCGGCTCTGCCCAAGGATTCGGACCTCGCAGGGGATTTTCGCGCCATGGGGTACACCCCCGGTAAAGGCGAGGTCCCTGTCGGCAAAATAGGCGCACAACAAGGTGACAACAAGGGTGGCAACCAGGAATGGTAGATTTTTTCCCACGAGTAACCCCTCCTTCGCCGGTCTTCCGGTTTGAAGGGTTTTGACGCGATAATTTGGTTCGTATTTCGGGGGGATTTATTGCAGGCTGAAAAAAAGCGCACCCTGCCAGTATCCGGAAAGAAGTAATCAGTGGTTGAGTTCAGAGGATTACTTGACAGCTATCCACTCGGAGTTTGTACCATATCCAAGGTGGTGATCAGGATATTCCACAACCACGGCCCGCTCGATGGTCCTGCCCTTGAGAATACCCTGGCCATCGAGAGTCCCCTCGGCGGCTATGGGGTTCTCGATTGAACAGTAAAACAGTTTGACGGGGATTTGCTGATCGGGGTCTTGTGGGTTGACGGCAACGGCCTGTCCATATCCGTAAACCCGTTCTTTGAGGATTCCGGAGTGACTCGGAAGGGGGGGATCGGGGTGGTCTACAAGGTGAATCTTGCCGAACCCCAGTCCCTCTTCCAGGTTATCTGTTCCGGGGGAATGCAGCAGGGCGCCTTCGGAAATCCACGAGGCCCGAGAGGGTTCCGGCCGAAGAATAATTCCGTATTCAGTCGCAATGGTGCGTTCACTCAATTTGCGCAAGTCCAGGACTTGTGACTCATCCTCCACTGCAACACTACCTTTACCCGGACTGCCATCCATGAATCTCTCATCAAACTGGAGAAGTGAGGTAACCTCCCGGAGAACTGTGGACTTTAATTGAAAAGCTTCGGACGTGCCTGGTGCTTCCGGAGTCACAGGGGCAGTCTCTATGTGTTCCACCCATTCAGGGATTTCGCAATCCGGCTTCCGGCGCATACACTCTGTGAGTTGAACGTGGGGTTGTGTCAACCGCTGAATGGCCATCTCTATTGTTCCTCCTGTCGGGATTCCGCATTTTCTTGAGAGTACCACATTTTTCTCAGAGAATGCTCGTTTCCGGATCACACAGGCGTCAAATAGATTGACACAAGTTGAACAATTTGAAATTCTCCCCTTTGACAACCCGTGCTTTGCCTGGCAAAATAACAATACAAATGGAACACATGTTCGACGGCAGAAGCCCGGAAGTGCCGGTGCGGCTACCTCTGAAGATGCGGATGCAGTATTGCTTGGGCCTTTCTCAAGCCGATCTCTCGGGGCTGGAGAGCAAAATTCGAGTCGGAGGATCAATCGCTCTGAAAAAAGATGTCTACGTTCTCTTCCGCTTCCCAATTGGTCCTGTAAAAAAATAACCGGTTACCTTGTCTCCTCATTTGGGGGGACTCGGGCGCCAGTGTGAAGGGCGCGTGGAAGATCACGAGAAGTTTGCTTTCCTCTCGACCTCCCCCACCTGTGAGGAAGGCAAGATGGGGTAGGGGACAGGAACCGCCCAGGTTCTACCAGAACTTGCAAAACAAGAGCAAGAAGGCGTGTATGGCTGAAGCCGGTTAGAAGAGGAGAGAGTTGCCGTGTTGAAGAGACTCCTGGTTGCGTTTGCGCTGTTCATCGTCATGGTTTTCGGAGGGATTGAAATCTGGCTGGCCAGTTACAGGGTGACGGATCCGGCGAAGGCCGAGCAGATATACAACGATACCGTTGTGAAGGTGCGGGCCAGAGACGCTCTAGCTCAGGACACCGGCAAGAACGGCTTCGGCGATTTCCAGAAACTGCTGCAAATTAGGCCCGACGAGGACGGAAGGCCCTGTTACAAGGCTTTATCAGACTGGTCATATCCGGCCACAGGAAAGAAAGATTCGGACATCCTTGTGGCCTACGGGACGAGCTCCCGGAAGATCCGGGAAGCGGTGAAAGTCTTCGAGAGCGTCCTTCCAACGGTAATCGCAGTGCTTGCTAAGACCAACTTCCTCTGGCCGTCGGAGTTGGACCAGGGACCAAACAGAACACCCCGCCCATTCCTCGAGATGCGAGCCTTGGCGCAGAACCTGGTGGGTTATTCGGAATACTGCGAAGTGACGGGCAAGCATCCGCAGGCGCTGAACAATTATCTTTGGACGCTGGAGTTCGGCTCGAAAGTGGGCCAGAACGGCGGCCTCATGCCAAGCATGATCGGTATCGGCATCAACGCCATCGGACTGGAAGGCGCAATAGGATTTCTCGGCCGCTCACCCGAACTGACTCGCGAAGATTATCGCTCCGCCCTGGCCCGGCTGGAGGCTCTCCCTCTGACGCCGCAGACCTTCCTGGATCGAATGGATGAGGAATACGTCCTTAATCTTATCACCGTTGACATTCTCGGGAAGAACAGGAATGGGAAGACCGATGAATCCTCTGTCGGTGACCTGCTCTTGAAGTTACCAGGCTTACTGGCCCGTGAGCGGAAGGTACTTCAGAACATATATCTGGCGCAGCGTCCCAGCATCGAGAAATTGCATCCCCCCTTCCAGGACGGTACAGATGTGCAAAACCTGGTGAAACGCAGCCGCTCCATGCTTGCAGCGATTCTCGTACCCAACTCGGACCGGGCCGTTATCCAATTTGACTATGCGCTAACCAGGATCGGTGGATTCAAGCTGCTTTGCGGAATAGAGCTATACAACCTGGAGCAGGGTTCGTATCCCGATACCCTCGAACAGCTCGTGCCCCGTGTGCTGAAGGTGCTTCCACAAAACTTCGCTAACGATGACGGCAAGTTCACGTATAAGAGGCGGGGTGACGACTTCGAGTTGTCGCTGGGGTTGAGCCCGACCACGGCAAAGGTCTTCGGAAAAAAGGGGGCCGTCAGCATAGATCTACATCCACCTCCACCCCGGAAATGACGGTGCGTGTTCCAAATGTTTACAACAAAGCAATTGCATTGCCGGCAAAAGCAGGCTATTATGGAATCACTTCAGTCTTGTGATGAGGAGGGAATCCAAGAATGGAAATCGAGAGAACGGCCTTAGCCCGATCTCACAACATCAGCGGGCGCAAGCATCTCAGAAAAAAAGAGACAGATGATGCAACAGACCTGTTGAATCAAAGAGATATGGTGGAAATCAGAATAGCCGACGATCCTGATTTCGGCACCGGAAGACGAATATTCAAAACGCCGAAGGACACCGATACAAGTGTGCCTCCCGGCTCGGTTCCGTGGTAGAGACGGGACAACGATAGAATAACAGCAGATACGGAAAATCTGCGGCAATTCGAAGGAGGATCAGGTCATGAGAATCGGACTCGACGGCTTTAACCCCGCGGAAGGTCTGCGTCCCATCAAGGGCGACATGAAAGTAGTCAATGATGTGACGGAAAAAGACACATTTACCAAATCGGACAAATCCGTAAGCGGCTTTTTCCACAACCTCGGGGAAAAGATCAAGCACCTCTTTTCCGGCGGTGAAGAGGCGCCGAAGGAATCGGGAGGATGGGGGCCCAAGCCTGATGGAACGGGATATCAATGGTACCCTGAATCCAGCCCGCCTGCTCCGCTTTCTTCCGAGGGCCACTGGATTCTCGATACGGCGTGCGGCGCCGCGGACTGGTTCTGGCAAAAGGATGCGAAACCTGCGCCCAAGCCTGAGTCCCCAAATTCCGCGAATTCAACCTCAACGAGAGGAAGCTACACCTTCGATTCCTCCTGCTGATGGTCTTCGGCACGTCCGGGTGAGAGGCGATCCCTCCTACCCGGGGGCGCTGTTGACAAGCCATCGAAGTGAATCTTCATCCTCATTTCTGAGCTTTATGTAAAACCGCATGGCTTCGATGATCATGGCCTTTCGCCTGATACATTCCATCCTGTTGCATCCGAAAGCTTCTCCCGAAGCGGCGAGGGAGCGATGATAACAGGGTCCGCCGCAGAGGAGCCTCGCCCAGCAGCTTGAGCATTCCGGACGATTCTCGACAGGCACTCTGTATGGGGCAAGCTTGTCTCCCTCTATGGCGGAATCTTCGATCATTCCAAGAAGAAACCGCTTGTCCCCATAAAAATGATGGCAGGCATAAACGGCGCCTTCGGGCGATACGGCCAGACTGTCAATTCCCGCACGACATCGGCTGAAGGATGGTTTTCTTGCATGAATATTTCTCACGATGTCGGAGAGGGGGATGATCCGTAAATAGGCCCTGCTTCTCGCCTTAAGGTAAAGGAACTCAAAGGCCCCTCGGTATTTTCCTCTATACATTTCTGTAAGTTTCGCCTCACTGTCGGTTTCCTTCGCCCCCTTCGCATCATACAGCTCGGTCAGGTCTATCACATTGAACCCCATGGCTGTGAGTCTTACGATTCTTCCCTCCAGGTCGCTTTTCAGCGTATCTATCGTTGTGGCCACATACTTGTATGGATTGTCGTATCTTGAGAAAAAGTCCGGAAGGTTTTTCAGGATTCGCTCAAAGCTTCCTGTTCCGTCGGGAAAGAGCCTGTTGCAATCGTGCTCATCCCTGTCTCCGTCAAGGGTCAACTTCAGGCCAATTTTGTATCGCGTGCAGAGATCAATGATTTCTCTCCGCAGCAGAGTAGCGTTTGTAGTGACAGCCATGGAAAGGCTCTTTCCTCTTTTTCTCAGCCTTTCCCCCCATTTTCCCCCTGCCTCCAGAATCTCCGGTTTGATCAAGGGCTCCCCGCCGATGAAATACAATTCATAAGAAGGCGTCTCTTTGCCGCTCCTTTCGAAGAAATCAACCAGCCTCAGAAAAGTCGCCATTGACATGTCTTTTTCTTCGGGGGAGTAAAGATTAAAATCAAAGTTGTTGTAACAATAGGTGCAAGCCAAATTGCACCTCATCGTATTGGCGAGGATGATTCTTCCGACAGGCACGGTATCAGGCAGGGGCGAAGGGATCAACCTCTCCAGGAGGCCCCTCTTCTCAAGGACTTCCATATTCTGAAGAACCTCGTCCACATACCCGTCCGGGTACCCCTGGGGCTTGCCGTTTCCGGACGCAAGGTCAGTGAGGATTCTCCCAAAATTCTCGTCATATTCCACAATGGTCATACTGCGCGGGAAATAATAGAACGGTCTTCCATCCAGCGAGTAGAACTTTTCCCATTCCAGATTTCCGATGAGGGAGTTTGCGCCCATCATGCAACCTTCCGGTTCAGTCAAAGTCTGTAGAGTAGTTTCTGTGGGGAAAGAGGGGTTCCTGTTCCACTAAGTTCCGATCCCCTTCAATTGTTCCGTCATGTCCCAGGCTTCGGGGCGTTTTTTGGGCTCGAACCACGTGCCGCCGCCCTCGATCCACTTCTGACGGAACTTATCCGCTCCCTCCGGGCGGGCATCTTCATAGCCGAACTCGCATCCGCAGCACGGGCAGATATCGTAGCTCGGAGTGGCGCCATCCTTCCCCCACGGGGGCTCTTTCAAATCGGGATAGCCGCATATGGGGCACAAGTAACGCTTCTTGGGCACAGTTCCCCCCTATTTTCTGATCTGGGCATCGTAGTAATCCAGATTGGTGGGATATCGGTGGATCTTCGAATCAGGCTTGAAATAGGTGCGAATGATGCCTTTACGGCTCACCACAAGGAACTCATTCGTACCCCTATTGTATGTGATGATATCCCCTGATCTGCGAGCGCCTTTTCCTCTCAAGATGGGGCCGCCGGTCGGCAGTAAAGCCAATTTCCGGGCGCCTTCAAGATACTCCTCAGGGGTCCGATATCCGAACTCGTGGCCATGCTTCTTGAAATGGGATGAGAGCTTGCCCCGGGCAAAATGGAGTTCCCCATGTTCTTGAGAAGCCTTTATCTGGGCTTTCGCCGTCTGCAAGGGGAACCTCGCGAGATCGGCTTGCCCGGCTCTTGCCGGAGTCAGCCCTGCCCAGGGCGCCACAAGCAACAGAAGGGCGATGATGACTGCCGAAACTCTGGCCATAATTGGCATCATCACCTCACGACGGGCGCACCCCAGCCGTCATACTCGCCACCGAGGTCTGCCCGTGAAATTCATCTCCAGGTGTGCGGCCTGCCGGGGACCTTTCCTTCCACATCGCATAAATTGATTTTCGGCGTTCTGATTAGCGACAATTAGAATTCCCCACTGCAAGGGACTACCGGGCCTGTTCTTAAACCGCATTCGTGAAAAGAAACTTCTCCTCATATGACGGTCATCCTTCCCTTCACAAGAGAGAAGATCAGAGGAGATTCCGGTGGCGGGAAGGAAGAATGAATGAATCAGTACACCGTCCATTCAGGCTTAATGTTCGGTGATAGGTGGTGCGACTACTTGAGACTTGATCGCGGGCAGATAGAGGTGCTGGATGACGCCATGGCGGAAATCCTGCGAGCGAAGACCCCTGCTGAACGCATTCGGATCGGTTGCGAAATCTGGATCTCAACTCACAAGATGCTCACGGCCCATTTGAAGACAACTCATCCCGACTGGGTTCTAGAGAAGGTGAACAGGGAGGTGGTCAGGAGGATGTCGCATGGGACCGTATGAGCTTTTGGAAATCACAGTCAAAGTATTCGAGCATCTTCGCATTCCGTATCTTGTAACAGGATCTGTTGCGGCTATGGCATACGGGGAGCCCCGTCTGACGAACGATATTGATATTGTCGCAGGGATTGACGAAGGCCACATCCCTGATCTGCTCGCAGCCTTTCCGGAAGACGAGTTCTATGTAAGTGCCGAGATGATCCAGGAGGCGATCAGGGAGTACGGCCAATTCAATATTCTCCACCCATCATCCGGCCTGAAGGTGGATGTCATTATTCGGCGGGATACACCTTTCGACCGAAGCCGGTTCGAACGAAGACGTCGTATTCACCCTTCGGAGACCTACCAAGCTGATTTCGCTGCCCCTGAGGACGTCATTGTGAAGAAAATGGAGTATTACCGTGAAGGCGGTTCAGAAAAGCATCTCAGAGACATTACCGGTATTCTGAAGATCGGCGGAAATGAGGTGGATCTGGATTATGTCTCGGAGTGGGCGAAGAAGTTGGGCCTGGAGGAAATCTGGAATGCCGTGAAGGAACGCCTCAGAACTTCTTCTACACATTGATTCATCATTGCAAATCAGGGCAGTTCCTATACACGCGCGCTAGAACTCAGATTGCTGGTGTCTTGGCCGGATGTGTCTGGGACCTGTCATTTGGGTACCGCCTGCCACTTCTGCATTTGAGGATAGCAATAGAAACGGGTGTCGTACCGTATTCGAAGATCGTTATGCCTATGTCTACGACAATAAACGTATCCGCGCTGATAAGAAGTCTCTACGTACCCTTTGACCAGAACCTCGGAATCATTGATCCAGACGGCCTCGATCTCCTGACCGCCTTTAACGCAATAGACAACTGTCCCTCCAGGGGGCTGTTCTATCCAGTTAGGATCCTTCTTTGGGGCAGCCCCTCCTGGTTTCGTTACGTAGACGGGTCCTGAGGTCTTCGATGGTCTGGCGTAACGACCTTCCAACAAGGAAACCATTGTAATAAAGGGGCTTGTGGCGCCACAATCGCTTACAAAAACTACAGCCGTGTACCTGTTCGACGGCGATGGAGCGACAGACTTGATCTTGTACGCACAAGGCCACAATAGATGTTTGGAAATGAACCCACATCCTGCATTCAGCAGAAGAAGCGACAGAGCAAGACCGAGCAGGTCTGTCGTGCGTGGCGGCATCGCCTGTAAGAACCTCCCTCGAAAGCAGCTCATTCAAACTCACCTATGAGGACGTGATCTGGGAGGAGTCCCAAGAAGCGCTTCACATAGAATGAGACCGACGTCAATGCGGTGCCCACGTATAAGTCGAGCTCCCTTTTCTTGTGGAGTATCCACCGGTCGGGACTGATCGCCCGCTGTCGTTGCGATTCTACATAGGGTACCACTACCCGGCTAGTCGAGTATGTATCACGCCGTTTGTAAGTCAAGCGGCCTTCGCAGTCCCGAAGATACTGGGGCGACTCCACTTCCTCGATTCGCCCATCGGCGAGTTCAATTTCAATGGAGGAGGGCCAGAAATAACACCAGCGATAATCCGATTTTGCGAGACTCTCTGTCCGCTGACCAAGCGGCACATCGCAGCGGCGATAGTCGCCTCTCGGGAGACAATGGGCCTCCCAGCGCGCTTCATCATCCAGAGAGGAAAAGTGGTAAACGCGACACCAATAATAGCCCTGATCCGGCAGCAATTCAGGGACACTGCTTGCAATCGTCAGCACGAACACAAGAACAGAGAAAAGAAAGATTGGGACAAGCAATCTCCTCATGCCGGCACCCCACCACCTATAGACTGATTTCTCCATTCCAGCTTTTGTGTTGCAATTTCTGGGAGAAATTTGGTAGTCCTCCCTGGATTCTGTTTTTTTCGTTTTGCCCAGTGGTTTAGTAGAAAAATAGGAGGCGTGAGGGGTGGAGCATTGCTGGTCCTGGCGCGGGATATCCCAGGAGGCGCCCTGGTCTAAGCATTTGCAAGGGGAGGGAACGCAAGTTGCGCTGATTCTGTTGGAAACAAAGAAAACCCTGTTCACAGGGCAGAGAAAAGGAGGCGACTGTAGTGAATTCCAGAAACTCTCCGCGTATCGCCATGATCTCGACTCACGGCTACGTGGAGGCTGTGCCTCCTCTTGGCGCGGCAGACACTGGAGGACAGGTGGTCTATGTTCTTGAGCTCTCCAAAAAGCTTGCTCAACTCGGCTATGATGTGGATATCTGGACCCGCCGATTCGAGCGGAAGCGCGAAATCGAGCAAGTATGCGACAGAGCGCGCATCATCAGGGTCCCTTGCGGCGGGCGAAACTTCATACCCAAGGAGCGCCTTTACGAGTACATTCCGGAATGGTGTGAAAACGCCCTCCGATACATGCAGAAGCATCGCCTCAAGTATGAGTTCATAAACAGTCATTACTGGGACGCAGGTCTTGCAGGCGAGTGCCTTTCAGATGCCCTTGGTGTCCCGCACGTCCACACTCCCCACTCTCTTGGGCTGTGGAAGCTGCGACAAATGGAAGCAGACTACGTGGGAGACCGCGCCCGTCTTGAAGCGGAATTTAATTTCGAGCAGAGGCTGCTCCGTGAGAGATCGCTCTATCAGGCATCGGACATGGTTGTCGCCACAACACCCATACAACTGGACATGCTGCTTGCGGACTACGAAATTCCGCCTGAGAAATGCCGCATGATCCCCCCTGGCTATGATGACCATCGCTTCTATGCTGTGGGAGAGGAATCCCGTAAAGCGATCCGCGAGCGCCTGGGCTTTTCGGGAAATGTCGTTCTGGCGCTCGGACGATTAGCCACAAACAAAGGCTATGACCTCCTGATCCAGGCGTTCCAAATCGTAGCGGAGAGGGATCCCGATGCAGCGCTTCATCTGGCGATTGGCGGACTCAAGATGGACGAGTCGGAAACCAGACTGCTGGAGGAACTTCAGGGAATCGCGAGAGATTTGGGACTTGGCGATAGAACCAGGTTTTCAGGATATGTCACGGACGAGAACCTCCCTGACTACTACAGGGCAGCAGATGAGTTTGTCCTCTCCAGCCGTTACGAGCCCTTCGGCATGACGGCCATCGAGGCAATGGCCTCAGGAACGCCCACCATCGTCACCGTTCACGGCGGGCTTTGGAGAGTGCTCACATTCGGACGCCACGCCCTCTTCGCAGACCCCCTCGACCGCGAGGACCTTGGCATCACTATGCTGAAACCTTTCAAGCTCCCTGGTCTGAGAAGGCAGCTCTCCCTTGCAGGCGCCCAGAGAGCTCTGAGTCGCTTCACCTGGGGAGGAGTCGCTCATCAGTTGGTCAGTGAAATCGAAAAAAGACCCAGAAAAACGGACATCTTCAACACGGAATGGGATGAGAGAGACCTGCCCCATGGCTTGTAAGCTCTTTGCCTCCGATCTGGACGGGACCCTCCTCGGAAACCCTGAGGCCACGCGCCGCTTCAAGGCAGCCTGGGAGTCCCTTGCAACGGGACGTCCCCTTCTATGCTATGCTTCCGGCCGGCTGATTCCTGATGTTCTCAAGCAGATTGAGGAAAATGCTCTGCCGTCGCCTGACTGGATCGTCGGGGGTGTGGGAACGCAGATTTACAACTATGAGAAAAAAGAGCTGGTTCCCGAATTCACGGAAGTCTTTTCTCGCGGCTGGGACCGAAGCATGGTGGATGAAATTGTGCAATCTTTTCCTGAAACCGTCAAACAGCCTCAGGAATTGCAGCACGATTTCAAGTCAAGCTGGTATTTTCCCAGAGCAAAGCTTTCTGAGATCAGGGAAATTCGAAGGCGCTTGAAAAAGGCCGGTCTTGATGTGAACATCGTCTATTCCAGCCTTCGGGATCTGGATATCCTCCCGCGAAAAGCCAACAAAGGGAATGCGCTGAAATGGCTTTGCCAGAAGCTGGACATATCTCTTGAAGAAGTGCTCGTTGCGGGGGACAGCGGGAATGACAGCAGCATGTTCCTGCTTCCCGGAGTCAAAGGAATCGTGGTCGAGAACGCCCAGCCGGAGCTCCTCGAAGCAGTGGTGAAGCTTCCCGTATTCTGCAGCTCCCATGTTCTTGCCGATGGCGTCCTGGAAGGACTCTTACATTATGGAGTCATTGGGCGCACTCCTCCGCACACAGTAACCCCCGAGGAGCCCGTCCCCAGGCCCCCCGCTCTTGCTCGCGTCCTTGTGGAGAGCACGGCGGCGCCCCTCTCCGCAGAGCAGAGAGGAATGATCAGGACAGGATACCAGAAAGGGCTTGAGGCATTGCGCAAGAACATCACTCCCCTGGGATTCTCCGCCTGTTCTATGGCGGACAATGAAGCGACCGGAACCGATGAGAATTATTACAGCGTCTGGGCGAGGGACGGCGCCATTACTCTGGTTTCCACCATTGATTTGAGCGAGCCCGATGTTCACGTCGCCCAGGAGCGGACCCTTCGAACTCTTTTCGACAATCTGAGCCCCACAGGCCAGGTTCCCGCCAATGTAAGAGTGAAGGGGGGAGCGCCCGATTACTCCGGCGTGGGAGGAGTAGGCGCCATTGACAGCGGCCTCTGGGCGATCATAGCATTTTATTACTATATCAACAAAACAGGGAACATGGATCTACTGGAAGCGTATGCCGAAAAGCTTCAGTCGGCGATGAACTGGCTGAGCGCCCATGACAGCAATAACGACGGCTTGATCGAAATTCCGGAGGCCAGCGACTGGACCGACTTGTTCGGCAGAAGCTATGATGTGCTTTATGATGAGGTGCTCTGGTTCAGGGCGAACGTCTGCTACGGCCGTCTCCTGGAATTCCGCAAAGAGTACGAGCGCGCTTCATATTACCTCCGCCTCTCCCAGCAGATCCAGGGCACGCTGCTGACGCTGTTCTGGCCCTCTACCCGTCCCCCTGCAGAAGGGCGGCAAACAACGACTTTTGCGCACAGTCAGTTTTCTCTCGGAGACACCAAATATCTTCTCAGTGAAATTACGCCATTCGGGTTCAACTGGCGCTGCGACGTACTGGGCAACATACTGGCTGTCATGTTCAATCTCCTCGATGTTCCGCGAGCTCAGACAATATTCCAGTTCATGTGGGGCGCCGGAGTCAATGATCCATTCCCTGCAGTGAATCTATACCCTCCTGTCCAGTCAGGGGACCCTGACTGGAAATCTTACTATGTAGTTAATCTCCTCAACCTGCCTTATCACTATCATAATGGCGGGATCTGGCCATTCATCGGGGGAATGTGGGTCCAGTTCATTCAGCGCCTCGGGCTGCGGGAGCTTGCAAACCAGGAGCTTGCGCGCCTGGCCGAGCTCAACAGAGCAGGGGTAACACATGAGTGGGAATTCAATGAATGGGCCCATGGGAGAACAGGACGCCCCATGGGCAAGTGCTTTCAGGCATGGTCGGCTGCCACGTATTTGCGGGCATGCCAGGAACAAGGCCTTGCACCGGAAGGAGAAACCCTTGAGTAAAGGAACGTCAAAGATTGTGCTGTGCTTCGGTGAAGTGCTGTGGGATGCGCTGCCGCAAGGACTTTTCCTTGGGGGCGCCCCAATCAACGTAGCTTATCACTTGAAACTCCACGGTTTCTCGCCTGTCCCCGTGACTGCCGTGGGCGAAGATGCTCTTGGAGATGAAATTTTGAACCGCCTCCACAACTGGGGACTCCCGACTTCCGGAGTCGTCCGCTTGAAAGGCAAGCCCACAGGAGTTGCGAGGGTGGAGCTCTCCCCTGACGGGTCGCCCCATTTCGTGATCGAGCCCGATGCAGCCTGGGACTGGATTGAGTTGGCGCCTGATGTGCTGAAGCCGGCTGAGGAAGCAGCAGCCATCGTCTACGGCACTTTGTCGCAGCGAGGGGAATACAATCGGTCCTGCCTGGCTGACCTCTTATCACTCGCATCCGGCGCAATGAAAGTGCTTGATGTCAACTTGCGTCCCCCCTATGATTCTCTCGATCTTGCGTGGAGCGTTGCACAGAAGGCGGATATGATCAAGCTCAACAGGGATGAGCTGAATCGGATGATCCCCGCTAAGGGCCGCGGCCAGGACCCTGCCATTGCAGCAGCAGAGCTCGGATCCCGGGCGGGTTGCCGACTTGTTTGCGTCACTTCCGGAGCGGAAGGAGCAGGGCTCTGGTCTCACGGAGAGTGGCACAGGGCCCCTGGGAGACCGGTGAGGGTTCGCGACACCGTGGGGGCGGGGGATGCCTTTCTCGCCGCACTCGTCGCCGCGATTCTCGAAGGAAAGCCAAACCAGGAAGCACTGGAGAAAGCTTGCCGTCTTGGAGAGTTTGTGGCCGCGTCGGAAGGCGCCACTCCACCTTACAAGCTCTTGCTTGACGGCTCTATCATGCCGCCTGCTATGTAGACAAGGGCGGGAGGGAAAAGTGGTACAAACAGGATTTCAATGCTCTCGTTTCGCTTTGGCCGCTTTGACACTCTCACTAAAACTGCGATGCATCTGTTCCACGGTTGTCCGAATGATGGAATCCATGAACAGATTATAGGAAAAAGGGCTTGCGGGCGCCACAAAGCCGACTTTTTCGGAAAATGCCGTGGCGATCTGGTAGTAAGGTCCGGCAACGGGGACCTCTTTGAGGGACTTGTATCGGATCGGGTTTGTGAATCCGCATCCTCGCATTTCGGCGCCTTCCTGAACATAAGGCCCGTATAATCTGCACCCAAAGGGACGTGCTTCGCGAATCGTGCATCCATTGAGATAAAAAGGGCATCCCCAATACGGATATTTGGATCTTGGGTCCGGCCATTCTTTGGGAAGGACTTCGAATCGAAAATCGTCCGGTCTTCCTTTGTCACGGAGCCAGGCCATTATGTACTCGAACTCGATTTCGTAAACATCAAGCAAAGGCACTCTGCAGCATTTCCCCCGGTGCTTGCAGAGGTTGTGTTTGACCGGCAGTTGGCTGTCCATCCTTGAATAAAACCTGCCCAGACGCTCGATATGCTCCTTCACGATATCTCCTGTTCCAAAAATGATGCCCTCGCAAAAAGTCGCCGGGTCTGGAGTTAATGTTTTACCAATCTTAGTAAAGTTCCTGGTGCTCTTTCTTGCATTCCCCTGCCACCGAAATCATTTGCAAACCTTTTCCGACTCCAACTCCCCCGAGTATGGAACAAAGAAGTCCGGCAACGCCTATCGGTGTGCCTATCCCCCCTGCAGAAAGGGTGAACAGGGCGGCCATCCCCACCACGTGGCAGGTCCCCCCAACTGCTACTGTGATTTTCCCCATTCGCGAAAGGTAGTCCACGCGCTCTTTGAATTCCTTGATTGACTCAGGCGTGTAACGTCCGTTTTTCTCCTGCCCAACGGTCACCCTGTCCCTTCCCCGCATCCTCCTTATGTTTTCGGCTGCAGCCTCCAACTCTGCTTTCTTGCTCTGGCGGCTTTCAATTCGATCTTGCATTTCCGGGTAAACGCCCCTGTTTGAGCCCACCTCACTCAGGATGTTCCATCTCCCTTGATTCGATAAGGTCTGAAGTGCTGTGTTCGACATAAAAATCCTCCCCTTTCAAGTTTTCAATATTGTCGGAACTTCGTGGATTCATGATAATTCAGACCTGTTGAGAGAGCATCTCAGCACCGTAAAAAATTCGTAAAAATAAGACCACACACGTTAACAGCGGGGCTGAAAAGTTACCAGGGTGTCAGGTTTTTCGATGCAGGGCGGAGGAGAAACGGACCTCTGTTGCGAAAAAAAGACACCGTAAAACCGGATTTGAGGGAAAGGGAACAATGGTGGACAAGGAAACTCAATGCAAGCCCCCGACTGAGCAGATGGCAGCCTGCAGAGCCCTTTGCCTCGGTGTGGTTATCATGAGGGGCGAATTCGAGCAGGTCATACAGGCCATCCACGAACCGGCCGTTGTGGGGATGAACAAAGGCTTGATTGCAGATTCTCAAGCCTGGGCCCGGCGTGAAGGTTTGGCCTCCCACCTGACAGACAGGGAGAAGGCCTTCCTCGGAAAACCTGCAGGCGCTTGGGGCCCACAGGAGCTGGCAGGGGTAAAAGGGTGCGCTGAGTCCCTGGGAGTCATCCTGTGGGCCCTGTCTCTGATCACGACGCTGCCTCCCCCCGACACCCCATTTGCACAGCCTGATGTGATCAGGAGATTGCGCCTTCTCAAGCCCACGAAAGACTTCTTCCAGCAAGTCAAGCTTCGGGCTCAAGAAGAGATTTCAGATTCCTTTGAAGTCTATGAAAGACTGCTGAACGACGGCAAGGAGGCCCCTCTTGTAGGGGAGAGACATTCCGCCCTGGGCTGGCTCACAGGGCACTCTGGAAATTGGGACTGGGGACAATAGTGGAACCTGTTCTTCTCTGGGTTTTGATTTTTTTCGGCACAGGCGCCCTGGCCTGGGGGAATGGGTCGAATGATGTCTCAAAAGGAATCGCCACACTGATAGGAAGCGGTCTCGCCAGTCCCCGCCGTGCCGTCCTCTGGGGCGCTTTTTGGACTCTCATCGGGGGACTTTGCTCCCTGGTCCTCGCCAAGGAACTTGTGACCTCCTTTGCAGCCGTGTGGTTCCCCAATGGCACGCCCCTCGCACCGACAGTCGTCCTGTGCGTAATCCTGGGGGCCGCGAGCTGGATTTTTCTCGCGACATGGCGCGGATACCCCGTTTCCACGACCCACGCCATCGCAGGTTCCTTGTGCGCCGCCGGATTCTGGGTCAGCGGTTCGGCCATACACTGGACTCTTGTGAACAAAGCGGTGCTCCTTCCACTTCTGGCAAGCCCACTTCTGGCCTTTGCGGCGGCCCTTTTTCTATTGCCCCTTCTGAGACGTTGTCTGACCCCATGGATTCACCGATGTGTCTGCCTTCACATCACCCAGGAATGCACCCCCGCCTCTGTCTCGCCATCCGGTGCGGCCACACAAGCGCTGACGGCCTTTCCGATTCATGCAGCCAATGGAAGCGCCTCGCAATGCGCGGCTCTGCCTGCGCCTTTCCTGAAGATCGGAGTAGACACATTGCATTGGACATCGAGTGCAGCCGTCCTCTTCGCCAGGGGGTTGAACGATGGACCCAAGATTCTGGCAGTTGCCCTTCTGGTTTCCGCCATGAACCATGGACAAATTCCGTGGGTTCTTCTTATCGCTTTATCCTCGTGCATGGGATTGGGAAGCCTGTGGGGCGGGCGTAAAGTTACCCAGGTTCTCTCCAGGAAGGTGACTCACCTGCCTGAACTGGAGGGACTCGGCGCCAGCCTTGTCACGGCAACACTCGTGCTGGGGGCGTCCCACGTGGGACTGCCCGTTTCCACAACTCATGTCAGTACATCAGCCATCGCATCTGTGGGGCTCCAGAGAGGGGCATCCGCCGTTTCCTGGGAGGTCCTGCGAGGAATCACCGGCGCCTGGCTGGTCACCTTCCCCGCTTCAGCGGCGATTACCGCATGTCTCCTCATCTGCTGCCACTAAAGTCGTACAGAGTATAATTACTGCCGCAACGCCTTCTCCATCCCCTTTTGGATGATCCCCACTCCAAGGTCAATCTCGTCCCTGGTGATGACAAAGGGCGGCGTGATCCTGATGCCCGACTCGCCGCAGGAGAGGATGAGGAGTCCGCTCTGATAGCATTCCTCCACGATCCGGTTTCTCAGCTCTTTTGCAGGCTCTTTGGTTTTGCGGTCTTTAACGAACTCGACGCCCATCAGGAAGCCAAGAGTCCGCACATCGCCGATGCAGGAGAATTTGTCCTTCAATTCCATGAGCTTGTCCTTAAAATATTTGCCCTTGGATTTGACTTCATCCAGAAGCTTCTCTTCCTTGATGATCTTCACAGTAGCCAGGGAAGCTGCGCATGAGATCGCCTGGCCTCCGAATGTGTTGGAATGAATTCCCTGTTTTGGGAAATCCAGCTCTGCAGGTAAGGTCGTTGCACCCATGGGCGCGCCATTTGCCAACCCCTTGGCCATTGCAACGATGTGAGGCACAATGCCGAAATGCTCGGAAGCAAACCAATATCCGGATTTGCCGAAACAGGTTTGAACCTCGTCCGCTATGAGCAGGATTCCGTGAGATTTCGCGATATCGGAGAGAATCTGGAAGAACTCCACGGGCGGAACCACATATCCTCCTTCTCCCTGAACAGGCTCGAAGACAAAGGCGGCCACATCTTCAGGGGGAAGAACGGTCTTAAGATAGCGTTTGATCACATGGGCGCAATGGAGGTCGCAGGAGGGATATTCCAGTGTGTACCAGCAGCGATAGCAGTAAGCGAAGGGGAGGGCATAGGTGTTGGTGAGATAAGGGGTATAGTGCTGTCTCTGGACGCTCTTGGAGGTGGTAGTGGCAAGGGAACCCGTTGTTCTTCCATGGAAATCCCCCAGGAAGCTCATAATCATGTTCCTTTTTGTCCCTATTCGCGCGACTTTGTAAGCAGCCTCGACAGCTTCAGTGCCGGTTGAGCTGAAAAAGACCTTTTTGGGAAAGTCGCCTGGGGCAAGTCTGCACAGTGTTTCCGCGATGTCGGCCTGCAGGGGACTGGGGAAATCGGGGGCATTAAAATAGACGTATTTCTGAAGCTGCTCACTGACTTCCTGAACCCACTTCGGGTGCGAGTGGCCGAGGAGATCCACCATGCCGTTGGTCCAGTCCATGAGAACATTTCCATCCACATCCTGAAACCATACGCCCTGACCCCTCGCCGGCACTGCAGGAGTCTCCCAGCACTTCGTTCCTGTTGCCACATATTTTTTCTCTTTTTCTATGATTTCTTTGGCTTTGGGACCCGGGAGGGGGGTCTTAATCGAAACATGCTTGGAAAGTTCCTGGTCAACTTGCAGAGTCATTGTGAAAAGCCTCCTTTAGCTCGAAAAAAGGACCGGCAGAATTTGCCGGCCTCCCCGTAGGGCGTATCCTTCGATCAGAATTCTCAGGAATCCTTCTCAAAGCAAAAGGGGCCCTTTGCGGGACCCTCTTATTCGGCGGCTCTTCTCCTGGCAGGTTTCGACGCCGATCACGGGGCGGTCGAGACGTTGACCTCCTCAGGGACGTAGTAATAGGGGTCAGCTACGGTCATGTTCGCATTCGGGTGACTGGCATTGTATCCATTCACCCACTCCGTTATGTCATACTGGTTGTCGGAGAACAGGCTCCCTATCGGACGGGTGATGAGCCCGCCGACGCCGTCCTGTGTAGGTGGAGAGATGGTATCCCAGGGCTTGTTGGTCGTATCCTGATTCGTGAACGCCCACTGTGTGAGGTTGACCGCATCCTGGGGTGTGATTCGCTGGTCTCTGAGCGCCTCTCCAAGCATCGCCGCGAAGTAACCGTTGCGAGTATCACCCGGATTGGTCGCATAGTTGTCCATGAAATCCTGTGCCGATCCAGCCAATTTGCTCCCCCTGTTGTGCCCGACCTGAAGCAATTCGCCGAAATGGTGAGTCACGGTACTTGTGGGGTCTGCATCTACTATATTCGGATCGAATCCAGCGGCGACGGTGGAGCCGCCGTTCTGTCCGTTGATGGTTTGATGCATGCTCTCCAACACAACACCTGCGGGGTTCTGCCCCGCCCCCATCACGCCCCGGCCACCCTCCATGATCCCAAGGCCGCTCTGACCGGCATTCCCCTCCGAAAACGCCATTCCGACAAGGTGGACGAACTGGTCATGGTCATTTCCGGAGATATCCGCCGCGTGTTGCATCACATTGATCATGTATTGCGATTCATTGGTGTCTCCGTTGTTGAGAGATTCCAGCTCATCAAGAGTTGCGTCATACATGTGGCGGTCATCTTCATCCAGATTCTGAATGGCCTGCTTTTCTTCATCGGTGAGGGGAGCGTGGAGAGGGTGTCCGTTCTTGTCTTTCATGCCTTCGACCCGCTCGATGAGCTGCTCCGATGTGGGCGGCGGATCATCCAGGGATTGCTGAGCTTCTTGAGTCAGCCTGATCTCGTCCCGCTCATCAGGAGACAAGCCCCCGGTGGCTGCGCCGTGTCCGTCCGCGACGGGCGTGTCTCGTGCAGCGGTTGGAGTTACCGATTCTTTCTTGAGAGTGGTTTGTTCTTTTTTTGCCGGTGCGCCAGTGACACCCTCGACCACAGCCATTGTTCACCCCTCCTGACCCCGAAGTGAGGAAAGCGACCATGTGGAGCTTATAGTGCTGCGCGTTGCAAACTTCACGAATTCACCGCAGAATGACGCGCTACGGGGTCCTGCCGCCTGCGGCAGCCCACAGTGCTCGCAAACTCCCATCCCCCAGTGGGACCCAGTTTGCTGCGCGCTTTAGGGCTCCCAGCCTCCGGCGTCACCCCTCCGCGCTTGACTAAGATGGCGGTTCCCCTGCGATTTTCGTGACTCCCCACACAATGGTGGCGGCAGCCATAACAGCGGCCATGCCGGCGACCGTCCCGCCGACTCCGGCAACCAGACGGCCTACTTCCGGGGTCAGCGCATTACTGACCACCTGGCCGACTCCTGCGCTGAGGCCGGTTACAATCAACCCCTCGGCGACGCCGGATCCGACTGAGTCCATGAAGTTCTTTCCTTCTGAAGCTGCGCCCAGATACCCCTTGATTCCTCCAGCCGCGACGGCCAGAAGGAAGCCAGGAGGTCCTAAAAAGGCTCCTGCCGCGCCAGCTAATGCCAGCTCGCCGAAGGCATGGACTCTGGGGTTCGAAAGAAAGGACTTGACTTTCTCCAGAGTGCTGCCTGAGGTTTCCACGGAATCCCGCGGCTGCCCTTGCAGGGCTTGCTGGGTTTTCCCTTCACCCGCGATCTCACGCAGATTCGCCGAGCTGATTGATGATGGATTAATGGATGGCAACAATGACATACGATCCCTCCCGATTTCCTTTGTACTCCCATACTCCGTCCATTATGGTACCACATTTCAATTCTGTTAGGAAGGGGTAAAAATGTTAATAGAATGTTAACTTTTTGGCGCAAGCTACGCAGGAGAACTGAAGTCGTAAGAGAACACGAATGGACACGAATGAGGCAAGATCATATTCGTGACATTCGCAGTATTAGTGCGATTCGTGTTCAGATCCGCTGAATTGCATAAGGAGGTGTCCCGTGAAAATCGTCTTGACTACCGACAAGATCCCCTTCGGCAAGGCTTTATCCGATACCGCGGATTTTCCACTGGTTGCGGGGATTGTCTTTGAGGAAAAGGACCTGGAGACTCGAAGTGTTGCCGCAGAGCCCATCAAATGCGAAGGATGCGGGGCCATTCTGACCGATCTTTCGGAAGTCAGGGAGGACCCCAGGCTGGGCACCGTTTTCCAGTGCAGCTTCTGTAATGCAATTCACAAAGTGCCGAAAAATTTGCCTCAGGAAATTTTGGCGAATGCCGATTTCGTGCTACCCCTTGAGGCCCAGCCCCGGGAGTCCTTTGCGGACACACTGATTGCCTGTATTGACATCTCGGGCTCCATGGAGGGAGGCGCCCTGGAAGCAGTCAAGAGCTCCCTTGTGAGCACACTGAGGGACTTGCAGCACGCTTCTCCGGAAACGCGATTCGGCCTGGTCACATTCAGCGATGATGTGCGCCTCTATGTGGAGCCGGGCGCCATCGCCAGGACCCTTGGAGATGAGCAGGTCCTGCTCTCGGTGGACAAGATCAAAAAAGACATCCTGTCGGCCCGCTTGACTTTGCACCCCTTGAGCCGGATCGGCGAAGGAATGCGCTCTTTTGTTTCGGCCCTCCGGACGGAGGGCTCCACGGCACTGGGTCCCGCGGTAGTTGCGGCATCCGCACTCCTGGAGAAGCGGCCCCACGGGCGCATCGTTCTTCTCACAGACGGTCAGGCCAACAGGGGAGTAGGCTCATTGGATCACCCCACTCCGGTGGGCAAGAAGCTGTATGAAGACCTTGCCGGAGAGTTCGCGAAAAGGGGAATCATCTGCGACATCGTGGCCATCTCAGGGTCTGGAACGGTTGAGGTCAAAGCATTGGCCGTCCTGCCGTCATCAACAGGAGGCGATCTTTTCTATGTATCTGTTGAGGAGCTGGAATCCACGTTTCAGACTCTCGGGACAGTGGATTATTATGGCAGAAATGCGGTGCTCAAAGTTTTGACTCCGAGCGGAATCCAGGTATCGGATCTGAGCGGCGTGGCGTCGGGAGTTGGGCCCCAGGCAAGGGTGGCTCTCGGTCATCTGGCTTCCGGACGGGAAGTCTACTATGGATTCAAAAGCGACAAGGGAATTGCCGCAGGGCAGACCGTTCCTGTCCAGTTTCAACTGGAATGGACCGACACTCAGGGGAATTCCCATGTGACTGTGAAAACCGTGAACCTGACAGGGACGGAGAAATCGGAGGAGATCCTTGCAGCATACAATCCCTTGCCCTGGACAATCATGGAGGTTCAAAAGGCTGGAGAAGATGCATTCCAGTTCGATTTTGACCACTCAAAGGACAGGCTTCAAAGAGTGAAATCTCTTTTGCAGAAGCTCACTCGTGCCCCGAGGGAAAAGAGCGAAAACTGCATGCAAGTCCTGGGTGAAGAGTTGGCGCAGATTGATGAAATCGTTCAGAGGAGGCACAGCTCCTCCTATTATGATGACAGCACCTATGAGTCCTATTCCATGACAAGACGGAGAAGCTCGGCGCCGCCGCCCAAGCGGAGAAAGCTCGTCTGACTTGGATTGGACCGTCACACTCCCCCTGCAAAATCGGTTTCCCGAGGCCCGGGATGCTGTCGTAAAATTTGCGGACATCATAGCACAGAGGAGCGGGATATCTGGAATAGCGAGTGTGGGGGGGCTTGCCAGGGGATATGTTGACAAGCACTCCGATCTGGATCTTCTCGTTTTCGGCGATGTGCCTGGACTCGGAGATCTGGCGTGGGATTTCCTGGAAGGAATGATAAAGAAAGGCTTCCTGGCGGAGCTTCCCCCGTGGGCCGAAAAAGGCGCCCTGGATGTGCGGGATTCAAAGGTCTGGTCCTTCGTCAAATTCCGGGCTTCACCCAACAAGACCATAAAGGAGCTGCGCATTCCTGAGCTGGACCCTTTCATAGTGGACCTGGAACTCCTGGACCTCGAGTCCGTTAGATCTGGGGGACCCTGTGAACACTGGCTTCTGGAGTATCGCTGGATGCTCGGCCACGCCTGGATCCCGTATGACCCATCGGGCGCTGTGCAGGAACTGTTCACAGAGGCGGCGCGCTACCATCCGGAGGATCAGACGGCTGACCTGAATGACGAGGCTGAGGCTGTCCATGTCGCTTTCCATCAAGGAGAAACATGGATCCTGCGAGGAGACCCCCTGAGCGCCTCCTTCTCCATTCACGGGGCCCTGGATCACCTTGTTTCCACCCTATACATTGCGAGGGGGGTTCACGTTCCTTACGGCAAATGGAAGGCCTATTATGTTCGAAATCTCCTTCCTCAAGGGGATCCCCTATTCCAGGAGCTGTCCGCCTGTCTGGCAAGCCCGGGGTGCGACCTGCCGAAGCTTCGGAAACATCTGGAGCGATGCAGGGAACTGAAAAGAAAGCTCTATGACCGCTTTGATGTGAAGGCGAAACGAAAGGGGCTGTGATGACGAACAGCACATCCAGGGTTGTCGGAATCGGCCAGATCGCCTTTGACCTCATCGGCCAGGTGGACCAGTACCCGCCCAAAGACACAAAAAAAGAGCTCCTTTCCTTCTTGATTCAGGGTGGAGGTCCTGTTGCGACGGCACTGGTCGCACTCTCAAGGCTCGGAGTCCCCACAACCTTCATAGGCAAGGTCTCAGACGATTACTTCGGAAAGGAGGGCTTGAGACAACTTCGGGAAGAGAAGGTGGATGTAAGTCATACCGTGGTGGAACCCGACAAGGTGTCCCAGTTTGCCTTTATCGCCGTGGAAAGGGGAGAAGAGGCGCAAAAATCCGCAGGGGCAAGGACCATTTTCTGGACCCCCGGCACAGTGTCCCCTTTGAAGTCCTCCGAGATCCCCAGGGAGATGATAGAAAACTGCCGCATCCTCCATCTGGACGGCCTGATGATTGAGGCATCCCTGGAAGCCGCAAAATGGGCAAAGGGGGCGGGGGTTCCGGTCACTCTGGATGCAGGGAAGCTCCGGGATGGAATGCCGGACCTTGTGAGTCTATCCACCATCCTCATAGCCTCCGAGGAATTCGCCCGAACCTTCGGTGGGAACAAGGGGCTGGAAGAAACGATTCAGGCCCTCAAGAGCCTGGGACCCGAGCAGGTGACAGTCACCCTCGGCGACAGGGGGAGCCTCACCCTCGGGCCGGAAGGCTGGGAGGGGGTTCCAGCCCACCCCGTGGACGTAGTGGACACAACGGGCGCCGGGGACGTGTTCCACGGGGGATTCATCTATGGCTACCTTTCCAAATGGCCCCTCAGGAAGAGCCTGGAATTTGCTTCTTTCCTGGCAGCCCAGAAATGCCGCGAAATGGGGGGGAGAGCGGGGATTCCCTATGCTGATGAGGTGAGAGGATTGCGGAAAGGGCATTCCGGACGGGCGTGAAGATCGTGTAGGTAGTCTCGGGATCTTCTGAAGCCCAGAGCAGTCTTGTTCCGGGGATGGATATGAGGTCATCGGCTGTGACGATCTCTTTTCCCACTCCAAGCATCTTCCGAAGGGGAATTTGGGGAGGGGTTTTCATTTTCTGCAAGGCCCGGTATAGAAGCTCAGTGCAATATTGGCGCCCGTCTTCGGTGATGTCAAGACCTGAATCAAACGGTTTTCCCACCTGGGACATCGTGTATCCAATGACCGCTTCCCGATCCTCGTCCGATTTGTATTGGGGTCGCGCAAGAGCTGCATGATTGACTCCTCGCAGAAAGTTATCCAGAGGGCGAAGCTCAACTCCCCCTCTGGTTGATTCGATGATCAGTCCATTTCCTACATAGAGAGCCGCATGTATCCAGTTGCAGTTCCACAGGAGCTTGCCGGCAAACTCCAACTGTGGAGCGCCGTCCCTGCGTTGTACAAGGATATCGCCGGGACGGGCGATTTCATATACCTGGGCAACCATGGCTTCGGGGAGAAAGGGGCTTGTAGTGCGAAAGCTCCGAAAGGGGAACGCTTTCATGGCGCACAGGATCTTCTGATAAAGACTTTGATGCTCTTTCGGACGGCTCTCAAACTCGGGAGGCTCTTTCCATTGGGGCGCCCCTTTTATGTGGTAATGCTGCAACATGGCTTCCCTAGCCCCGACGAACTCATCCCTCGTAAATTCGTAAACAGCGTGCCCTTCGCGGTAAAAGGGCCCTCTGGACGAACGGAGCTGAGACTGGGGAACCTCTCTGTCGGGCGATGCACTCAGGCCCGGAATCCGGCCCATGGTTTATCCTCCTCCTACGCACTATTATATCTTCCAGTGGAGGATATCTCAACAAAGAAATGAGAACAATCTGTTAATTCTTGGGGCGGCTGCCGAGCGCCTTCGCTTCCGCACGAACAACAACATTGCTGCGGCAAGACAAAGCAGCAACAGGAGGGGATGCTGAACTGCAACGACTATGGGCGTCAGTGCTACCCTGGTCACGAGGCGCAAACCCTCGTGTCTGCCAATGACCTGTGCGAGAGGCGGCGAAATCCATTCATACAAAGCCACAAGGCGGCGGCCCGGCCAATTGGGCAGCAAGCAGCGGTCCCTGAAGTTTCGCAAAGTCTGAACCTCCGGCGCCAGGTACGAACCGTAGGCGGCAGTGGCAATAAAGCAGCGGAAGCCGCCGCCGCCGCCGCCGCCACCACCTGCACCACCATTCTCGGCATTCCACGGAAGCACCGTTACCTTGAAATTCGTTGCGGTTTCATTGCCGGCTTCGTCGGCAGCGGTCACTCGAACCGTCGTCACTCCCACGGGAAAACCGGCCCCTGGTGCGGGCGCCGTGGTAACCGTCACATCCGAGGGTGGGTCCACGGCCCGGGCGAGCGGGGAATCAGAGGCCGTGGGCAGCGGAAAATCAACTTCCACATCGCCTCCGGAGTAGCTGATTGTGTTGATATCCCTGGGCTTTGTGACGAAAGGCGGGGTGTCGTCAATGGTATTGCGCCATAAGGGGGTGTCAATAGGGGCATTGGTATCGAAGACAATTCGGGCCTGATTTTGAATCTCCGTGCCGTCAGGGAGTCCTGTCCGGGGCGTGACGGTAAAGACCACGCTTCCCTGGCCCTCGGGCGGATTCTTGTCTGGGGGCAGAAATCCCGCATCAGGGTCGGTTGGCGGATTCATGGTGGATGGGTCCAGGGAACGGAAACGCCAGGTGAGAAGGCCCGTATTCTGGTCAAGAGTCGCGTTGATTCGAACTACCAGGTTGTTTGCCGGTCGCAGGTCCACATCTGTGGTATAGTCGGACACACCCGAAGGGGGCGTCGTCACGGTGGTATTGAATGTCATGGGTCCGAGAGCAAGGGAGGAAAGGTTCACTTTGCCGGGATCAAGCTGATCTGTGATGGTCACCTCCTGAGCCGGGGCCGTCGCAGTGGGCAGGTTCTCAAAGTAGATTACGTAACGCAAGGGCTGAGCCGCTGTAACGAAATTCCGAGAGCTTTTGCCCTGCCGACCGATCTTGTCGTTTGGATCCATGGATGAGACCACTGTCACGGTGTGCACTTTGGGAGGTATGGGAGGATTTTCTTCATCTTTCGGGCTGCACTTGTCGAGTACCCCGTATAGATCATTGGCCCTTCCTGCCAGTTTCGTCACCGTTGCAA
>JACPDT010000006.1:34025-40823 GCA_016183865.1 Armatimonadota bacterium
GTCACCGTTGCAATCAGCTTGGCTTGTGGAATCACGTCTCCCGCGCAGACTGCGGCCAGTTTGACCACACTGACCAGAGTAGAGGGCAAAGTCATGGGGCCGGGCATTTTTCCCTTCTGAATTCTCCCGATCTCCACAAGGGCCGCTTTCAGGGTCAGCTTATCCAGTGTTTTGAGCATCTCTCTCAGGCAGTCGCGTCCGGGAACAAAACCCAGAGCAAGGTTGGCAATAGCGCCACCGCATTCGAGCTCATCAATTTTTCCATCCTTCAGGGTCTTTTCTCCACAACACCGACCCAGGGCGCCCGCATCCGAGAAAGTCACCAGCGGAGGTTTTGCCGTGACGATGATGTCGAATTTCTGGCCTATCATCGTACTCTCGGAGGCATTGAGAAAACAGGGAAGAGCAATGACAGCCCCTGAGGGCACGATCGGCAGGAATAAGGGCACTATGAGCTTGTCCTCGACTTCTACTGTGGCAGGGATGGAGGAGAAATCTATCGGTTCCACACCCTCCGGCTGTGATGGGGGCTCAGCTTGATACAAGGGGCTGAAAATCGTTCCCTTCGGGAGTATCATCCACACAGGGACCCCATAGGCATCCGAGTTGCCCCTGTTGCCGACTATGATCGTGTATTGAAACGGGCGGGGAGGATTGGGTTGTCGAAATTTCACGGGACCGACAAAATCAACCCAAATCTGGGGTTTCCCTCCCTGGACAATCACAAAATCGGGGGGAGAAACGGCCTGGCCTCCATCCGGGTTGGTCACAACGAGCTTGTATGATCCGGCTTCTTTCCCTGTCAGATCGAAGTAAGCGGAAAAGTTGTATGAGCTAATGGTCGTGGCGGCTCCAGCGGGGATCTCGACACCGTTTCCGACAAGTTTCGCAGTGGCTCCGGTCTGAAAGTCGGCGCCTCGGACCGCCAACAGGGCAGTGCCTGAATTCCCACCTGTTGTCGGCGAAAATCTCAGTATGGAAGGACTGCTGATCGGTGGTGGAGGAGAGGTCGGCGAGGGTGAAGGGGATGGCGATGGTGGGGGAGGAGGAGGTGGTGGTGGCGGAGGATCCGGGGCAAGGACATTCCGGGCCGCAAAAACATCCCAGCCGCCGTTTACGTCACCTGGTATCAAATTGGAGGCAAAGGATTCGAATACCACGAATCGGCCGTCTCCCGAAATGGCTTTTCCCGTTGTAACCAGAGACTGCCGGGTTCCTTCCACGCCGGAGGAGCTTGTGCTGGCCCGGACGAGCTGGCCGGTCTGCCGGTCAAATGCGAAGACATCATTCCAGTTGTTCGTGTCCCCTGGCACCAAATTCGTGGCCACAGAATAAAATGCCACATGCCGTCCGTCATCGGATATGGACATGGCGTAACTGTGGCCGTTTCCTTCGATCCCATCGGAACTGAGGCTGACCCGGGTCGTCTGGGCAGTTTGCAGATCCCGGACGAAAACATCCTGCTTTCCATTGGTGTCTGCTGGAACGAGGTTTGCAGCCATGGAGGAGAAAGTCACATAGCGCCCATCATTTGAAAAGGCGATATCGTAACTTTCACCACCGGCTTGAATCCCTCCGGTGCTTACGCTGACTCTGCTCGTCTGGCCGGTTTGACGATCATGCAAGAACACATCCTGCACGGCATTGGTGTCGCCTGCGACAAGATTTGAGGCGGCGGAAACGAATGCCACGAAATTGCCGTCTCCCGAAATGGCGGAAGCATAGTAGCTGTTGTTGTTTCCCTCAACCCCGCCTGAGTCCACACTGACCCTGCTTGTTTGCCCTGTTTGCCTGTCATGGACAAAAGTGTCCTTCTTGGCATTCGTATCCAATGGAACAAGATTCGAAGCCCAGGAAGCAAAGACTACGAATCGGCCATCGGACGACATTGAAGGGAACTCGCTTGAGTTGTTTCCCTGAACGCCGCCGGAAGATACGCTTACACGAGTCGTCTGCCCTGTCTGCCTATCGTGGACAAGAATGTCCTGTTTTCCATTCGTGTCCCCAAGAACCAGGTTGGACGCTGAAGACTCAAAGGCCACAAACCGTCCGTCAGGGGTGATGGATGAGTAGATGCTGTCGCCATTTGCCTGGTTGCCGGAGGAGTCCACACTGATCCGGCTTGTCTGCCCTGTTTGTCTGTCGCGAACGAAAATGTCGCTTCTCCCATTCGTATCATTGGAAACCAGGTCAGAGGCGTAAGAGAAAAAACTCACATAACGTCCGTCACCGGAAACTGACGGGTAGCCGGAGTCGGAATTGCCAGGCGAATTGGATGAATTCACACTTGCACAGTCAATTGTAAAGACAGGATTCTGAGCCAGCACGCGCCCGAGAATGATCACACCGAAAAGCACAACCAGGCCGACAAGCAGGAGGCGCCACAGAATTTTCCCCTTGCATCTTGTCGGGGACGCAATGGCCCGACTTCTTGAGACACGAACGGATCCACCCACTATCTCCGCCTCCTCTTGGACAGGCTGCAGGCGAACGATTTGAGGCATTGAATCCACTCAACTTGCAGCCGTCTTCTTTCGCTTGGAAATCCCTTAATGGGTTCGGCATTCCTGGACAGGCGAATTTCTTGCCTCAAGCAGGGGAGAATCGGAGTGCTTGAAAAGAGTTGTACTTGGTTGTCATTTATGGGTCCAGGTTTGTGTTACGGACTTTCGACAAGGAATCTGGATTTGCCTGCTGTCTCTTTCCCCTCTGTCTGTGCACGGGGGATTGGATTATAATTCAATCTCATGGGGTACAATAATTTGCAGAGTCAGGACCAAAAATTGAAAGAAAGGTGGAGAAATCATGATACTGGTTACTGGAGCCACGGGTCAAACAGGATCTGAAATCGTCAGGCAGCTCTCGGGAGCGGGGGTGAAAGTGCGCGCCCTTGTCAGGGACCTCAAGAAAGCGGCGGCCCTCAGGAACGGAAATGTGGAAATCGTCCAGGGAGATCTTGATCGTGAAGAAACACTTGATATGGCCCTCAAGGGAATTGAAAAGGTCTATCTTCTGAGCTCGGCGGATCCCAGGCAGGTGGAGCTCCATTCCAAGATGATCAGAGCCGCGAAAAGAGCGGGGGTCAAGCACATGGTGCGCCATTCGGCGATGGGCGCAAACCCGAATTCCCCCGTTATGCTGGGAAAATGGCATGGAATGAGCGAAAAGGAGCTTCAGGAATCGGGAATTCCTTTCACCCACCTTCGCCCCCATTACTATATGCAAAACACATTGATGTTTGCTCAGACCATCAACACCCAGGGGGTCTTCTTCGCCCCGATGAAAGCAGGAAAAATCGGCCTTGTGGATATCAGGGACATTGCGGCCGTGGCGGTGAAGACGCTAATGGAAAGTGGACACGAAGGCAGGACATACGAGATCACAGGTCCTGAATCTCTTTCCTTTCGGGACGTGGGCGGCATACTTTCCGAAGTTCTTGGTAAGACTGTGACATACGTGGATGTGGCCCCTGAAGAAGCAAGAAAAGGAATGATGGCAGCCGGCTTGCCTGAATGGCTCGCAGATGCGCTGCTCCAACTTTATGGGGCCTTCGCTGAAGGGCATGGAGATGTGACTACAAAGGTAGTGGCCGATGTAGCGAAAAAACAACCCATCTCGTACAAACAATTCGCAAAGGACCACTCCCAGATTTTCTCCGGTGTTGTGGCTGCACGAGTTTAGCCAGGCAAGAAACCGGCTTCGCCCGAATTCGAACCTTTCACGGCTCTCGCAACCATTTTTACCACCACCGACCGTGTTGGTCAACCGCCCGGCTATCCCGGTTATGCCCGTATGAGGCCGCAAAAAAAGGAGGGCTGAGACGCAAGAACGAATCTTCTTCTGCACATGTGAACAGGGGAGGGAACTTTCGTGACGCCCTTGACCCAGGATTCTTTGCTGGCTCTGAGGGAGAGTTTGTATCAGGAAACCAGAGGGAACGAAACCCTTGTGGTGGAGCCGGAAGTCGCTGCCCGATCTTGATGATTTCCTGAAACAGCTTTTTCAAGAGAACATGCTTCTCGTCAACGCCCGTGGCATCATACCGGAGGATTTCAAGTATTCGGCCCCGGCGCCTCTCCCGTCTTTCTTCAGCCTCCATATTGCCGAAGGCTGCAATTTTCAATGCAACTATTGCTATGTGGACAGCCCCTCCAAAGGGAAGAGAATGACGCTGGAGACAGGGAAGAAAATCATGAACCTGGTGAGCCGGCTTCCTGTGCACTTTGGAATTATCCAGTTCCACGGCGGTGAGCCCTTGCTGAACTTTCCCTTGATCACGGAGCTCGTTCCTTATATTCATTCCATCAACAGGCAGCGGGAGAATCCTTTCCGAATCGCGGTTCAATCCAATGGGTCTTTGCTTGATCCCGAAAAGGCAGCTTTTTTTGTGGAGAACCGAATCATGGCAGGGATCAGCGTAGACGGTCCCCAGGAGATCCATGACCGCCACCGGATCTTCCGAAACAAGTCCGGAACCCACGCTTCCGTGATGAAGGGTGTCGCCGCCTGCCGCGAAGCAGGTCTTTTTCCGGGTGTGGGGGCTGTGCTCCATGAGCCTGATGAGCTCGTGGAGGTCAGCCGGTTTCTCCTGGACCAGGGTTGGACAAGCTTCCACCTGAACCCTCTCGCCTGCCACGGGCGCGGCAAGAACCTTCGCATGGACGACGCCTGGGGAGAACGGTTGGTCAAGGCTTATCTGGAGCTTATTGACATTCTCCTGGACCGGCAGGAGCAGTTGCCTCCCCAGACGCTGGACGTATGGGACGTGAATGTCCTTATTCTGCACCTTATCTCTCCGTCCCGTCCATTCATGTGCATGAGATCTCCTTGCGGGGCGGGGAACACGATCCTGGGCTTCTCCGCTGCGGGCGATATTTATTCCTGCGAGGAGATGATAGGAAGGTCTGAGTTCATACTTGGAAATGTGCACAATGTCTCCGATCTTCAGGAGGTCCTCTCGGGGGAGCGAAACCGGTGGGTCATGTCCCGGAGAGTTGAGAACATTCCGGCATGCCGCAATTGCACGTGGCGCGGCTTTTGCGGCGGTGGCTGTGCAGGTAAGGCCCACGGCGTTTTTGACGATCTCTTCAGGGAGGACCCGAACTGCGGTTTCCTGAGTCGTGTTTTTCCGGAAATCGCCTGGAAAGTCCACAGGGACAAGAAAATGATGGGCCTTTTGGGGAAACTCTGGAGGCACCTGGTGTTCCCGGGGGAGAACCGCGCAATGGCTTATGGCGGCCCTCCCAAGTGACCCACGACATAAATAACGTCAATGATTTGGCGATGGATCTGGAGACGAGGTCGGGAGCGCGCACGAGCGAGCACCGCATGCGTAGCCGAAGTGCTACGTTGAGGAGCGCAGACGAGGAGCGCCCCGAGATCGTCCCAGAGACGCGCCAAGGCGTGATGGGGTTTGTGTCGTGGGTCACTAAAATCGAGAAGTTAACGAATCTGTAACAAAACACACAGCCATTTCTATTGTACTCACAAGCCTGCCTCCGTTATAATGGAGCATAGGGGAGAGTGTACATAGAGAAAACGGAGAGCATGATGGCAGAGGGACTGGGCATTCAATGGCACCTTACCGTCCAGTGCGATCAGCACTGCAAGCATTGCTATATGTATGATTCCATTACGTACCCCTCAGAGCTCAAGAATGAGCTGCCCCTCCCCCAAATCCTCCGAACCATTGACAGTCTCTATGAATTCACCGAAAAAAAAGATCTGGAACCTTATTTTGCCTTCTCCGGCGGAGACCCCATCCTCAGAAGCGATCTCCTGGATATCCTCGGCCATTGCCGGAAAAGGGGCGCTAAGGATATCCTGATCCTGGGAAATCCCTTTCATCTGGATCTGCCTCTTTGCAAGAGGCTCAAAGAGCTCGGGGTGGCAGGTTACCAGATCAGCATTGACGGTCTGGAGGAGACCCATGATCGGTTCCGTATGCCGGGGAGCTTCAAGGCTTCTCTCCGGGCGATCAAGATCTTGCAGGAAGCGGGAATTGACACTCCCATCATGTTCACTCTGAGCAGGGAGAATGCAAAGGATCTTCTTGGCGTGATTCGTCTGGCCCATGAGATCGGAGCAACCCACTTCAGTTTTGCCCGAATCTCGTCTGTGGGGTCTGGGAGAAAGAATTTCAAGGCAAACCCCATGGGCGCCATGGAATACCGAAGAATCCTCCTGCGGGTCAACCTGGAATACGAGCGATTGCGTAGACAGGGGACACGGACCGATTTTGGAAACAAGGACCATCTGTGGGTCCCTCTCTTTTATGAGATGGGCTGGCTTGACAGGGAAGGTCCCTTTGTCGAGCCCCGCTATCACCGCTGCGGGATGTCGAAAGGGATCTGCATCCTTGCGGACGGAACAGCCATGGCTTGCCGCAGGTTCCATTCACCCCTTGGGCGGTTTCCTGAGTCCTCCTGGGAGGAAGTCGTGGACTCCCCTGAAAGGGAGGCTCTTACTACATTGGACAGATTTGCCAAGTGCAGGGAATGCAGATTCAAAGAAGTCTGCCTCGGGTGCCCTGCAGTGGCTTTTGGAGAGCATGATGATCCATTCGCCCCTGACCCCCAGTGCTGGGTGGATACGGGCGAATGGCTGAACTGAGCCGGAGCTTTACCGGCACCGCGCTGTGCAAGAGTCGAAATGCGTGGACTATGGTGAAAGCAGTTTGCTCTGCCTTTTTTTCAGGCAGGTTAGTTTTAGATGAAAGGAGGTGAATCTTATGTCCAATATTATCGGAGATGTGGGCGGCACTCAAGGCTATGATCCCAAGAAGGCAAAAGCTCCCCA
>JACPDT010000128.1 GCA_016183865.1 Armatimonadota bacterium
CCGTTTCAAGGGAGATCCCTGACTTTATGGTAAGAAAGCCGGAGTCTTTCTTTTTCTCGCCCTTTTCTTCGATGCGGATTCCCTCGCGGATTTTCTTCGCGCCGTCTTGCTGTCTTGCTTCTCCGGAAGCCTCCAGGCTCACCCCGGACTTGACGGTTTTTTCACCTTTTGCCTGCTTCTCAGTTCCCTTTTCGACAAGAGCTTTTCCCTTTTTCTGAAGGGAGGCGCCCTTCTTCCGGAGGTTTTTTCCTTCTTCCCCATGAGCGGCCCCGGATGTTTCCTGGTCTCTGCCGGACTCCACAAGAGCAGTGGATTTTTCCAGGAGATCTTCGCCCTGTTTCCTCAGAAGCTCCTTGGCGGCAACAAGATCATCAGGAAGGGGCTCGGGCGCTCTGGATCTCCCCCCCCACGGAAACAACGGTCGCGCTGAGTTGTCTGTAGATGGTTTCATTCACCCTAATGATACCACCGGCGCCGTTGGATGTAAAGGTGAGAGGTGTTAACAATTCGAAGAGATCAGCCTCTTGACATTTGTGCAGGGAAACGGTATTATTGTATTAAAATATGATACGGCTATGCTTGAAAAACTCTTTTCTTCCAAAACCAGGGTAAGACTGTTGGACCTTTTTTTTCGCAATCCCGGCCAGGAGTACTACCTTCGGGAGCTTCAAAGGCTTTGCGGGGTTGAGATCAGGTCTATTCAGTATGAGCTGGAGAATCTTGAGAACCTGAACCTGGTGGTCTCCCGAAAAGCAGGGAACCTGAAGTATTTCCGCATCAAGGAAGACCACATATTTGCTAAAGAGCTGAGGGACATTTTTCTGAAGGCCGCCGGCTGGGAAGTCCTTTTGCGAACAAGACTGGGAGCGGTGCCCGGCATCGAGGAGGCTTTCATTTTCGGGCAGGCAGCCGTTAAGGACAGGAATCCTGCCGACGGCATCTCCCTTGTTGTGATCGGCACGGCGGACTCCTCCTTACTCGAATCGGCCGTTTTCGATGTGGAGAAAACGACCGGAGTCACCGTGGACTGCACGATTACAGGCAGGGAGGAATGGGAAGATGAGCTGAAGGCGCAGAACCCTTTCATTCGGGATGTCCTCTCCTCTCCCAGGAAAACCCTCATCCTTCGGACACCTCTTTCTTCAAAGGGACAATCGTCATAAAGGCCAGGATGCCGAGTACCAGGACGCAAAGAAAAGGGGCCTGAGATCCGAGTCGTTCGGACGCATACATCCCAAGGATCGGACCCGCACTCCCGATGATGCCCGGCGCCATGACGAGGAGACCGATGAAGAGGCTCTTGTTGCGACTGGGAGCAACATCGGCCAGCATCGTGTCATGGGCCACGAAGCAGAGCTGGTACCCGCATTGGGGGAGAATGTAAAGAAGGATTGGGGATACCAGTCCATCCGACAGATGCCAGAAGTAGAGCCCCACAGCGGTCAAAATGCACGCCCACCCGTAGATCCACTTGGCGCCGAGCCTGTCCACCATGGCGCCCATAAAAGGCGACAACACCACGGCAACCAGCCCCGAAAGGCCGAACATCAAGTTTATCTGCTCCTGGCGGAAGTGCATTTGTTCACCGGCTTGCAGGGCCACGAAGGGTCCTGAATACGTGCAGCACAAGAGAGTCGAGAAAAAGGAGAAGGAGACCAGACACCAGAGGATGTCGCGGGTCAGTTGGAATCCCTTCAGCTTTTCCGGCGATGATGCCGCGGCAATTTGGGAAGGCAGCGTCTCCTTGAGGCAGCGTTTTCTCCATAAGGCACAGCCGGCCAGCGTCGCCGCACTGAGCAGAATCAGCCATCTGACGCCCAGATGGGGAAGCAGGATGTATCCCAGGCCCGGCCCCAACGCGGATGACAACGCCACCGTGAGCTCCAGGAAGGCAAACCCCTTTCCCTGACTCTCCTTTTCCGAGCTTTCGGAAATCATGGCCAAAAAGGACGGCCATTGCAAGGAGCTTAGAAGGTTCACTGTAACAATGCAGCCAGTGACGACAAGCCAGTTCCTTGAGGCGGCGGCGACCACCAGGCAGGGGACCGCCATGAAAGTGGGGGCCACGATCATCCGTTTCCTTCCTATCCTGTCCGACAGGATGCCGCCGATTCCCTGGAGGATGAAGAAGGAGAGGCCCAGGAGAGTGTATGCAAGACCCACATCTCTCGAATGTGCGCCCAACTCCTTCAAGTACAAGGGCAAAAGAGGGTACCAGGTAAACGTCGCCGCCATTATGGCGAAAACGGACCAGGAAGCGACAAGGACATTGGAATGTCTGGGGAATGACAGGCTCATTGTGCGTGGTTTCTTCACCACGTCTCTTTTCCCCTTGGTCCATCCCACAGAGGTGAGCAGGAAAAGAGGGCGACTGTGCCTAAAGGTGGAAGGTCCAAAACGAAAGGAGGTGGGATCTCTGTGGCCCTTGAGAAGCTGGAAGAGATCGCACAAGAGACCCTGGATTTCCTGGGGAAATACAATCTCACTCACGACGAGCTCACGTATATTCTGGGGTGCATTGATCGAAGCCTGACAATTGAGCTTATGGAGGATATCCTTGAAGAATATGGCCTCATCTCTTTTGAGGAAGAAGAGGATGAATCGGAGAGTTAGGTTGAGTTTCTAATGGATAAATTGATCATCACGGCTGCCTTGACAGGCGCCGAGGTGACCCTGAAGGACAATCCAAATCTTCCCATAACGCCCCGGGAGCTGGCGGATGCGGCTGTAGCCGCCTGTGACGCAGGGGCCTCGATTGTTCATTTGCATGTTCGTGAAGAGGACGGGTCTCCCAGCCTTTCGCCCGATTTGTTCAAGGAAACATCCCGACTGATCAGGGCGAGAAGCGATGTCATCCTTCAATTCTCCACCGGGGGCGCCGTGGGGATGACCGGTGAGGAGAGAATGCGCCACCTGTCTCTCAGACCTGAAATGGCTACTCTTTCGTCGGGAAGCATCAATTTCGGGGCCGACGTTTTTCTGAATCCACAGGGAATGATCGAGGCCCTTGCGGGGGAGATGCAGAAACTTGGGATTACTCCCGAGATTGAAGTTTTTGATATAGCCATGATTCGTAATGCTTTGAGGCTCGTGAAGAAGGGTCTGCTGAGTTTCCCCCTGCACTTTGACTTCGTGATGGGTGTGGAAGGGGGAATCCCCGCATCTATGAAGAACCTTCTTTTCCTTTCAGAGGCGATACCTCAGGGCTGCACCTGGAGCGTTGCAGGGATGGGAAGGGATGAGCTCCCAATGGCCGTTGGGGCGATCCTTCTTGGTGGGCACGTCCGCGTGGGTCTGGAAGACAATATCTATTACTCCAGGGGAGTCCTGGCGGAAAGCAATGCCCAGCTTGTTGCCCGGGTCGCCCGGATCTCAGCGGACCTGGGAAGAGAGTTGGCGGGCCCCGGTGAGGCGCGAAAGATCCTGAATATGAGGAGCGTCATCCAAACAAATGTTCTCCAAAAGAGTTCTTGAAGAGCTGCTGAATGAAGTGATCTCAAGCACAGCATCGGATGCTGAGAAGGATCTTGCAAAAAATCTGCTCGATGCCAGTCAACGCTTCGAGGATATGGCTCTTGAGGAGCTTACCCTGGAGGGCGCGGATCGGGCGATGTACGCCTATCTGGAGAGCGCAGGGGCCGATAGGAAAGAGAAGCTCCGTCAGCTCTTCAGGACGGCACGCAGCCGCGCAGGGAGTCAGAATACCCCCCCGGCCGTCGAGATGTGCAGAGCCATTCTTCAAGACCCCCAGACCACCCCCGCGGAGAGGCATCTGGCGGAGCGCTTTCTCATGGCCAATTTCAAGAGCTTCCACGGGGAAGTCATGGAGTAAGCTTGTACAGGTGGGGCTTTCGGTCATTCAAGAGATGATTCCATTCCGTAATGTTCTTGTTCCTCGCTTCCGCCGGATCAATCTCAAGGACAGTCGCTGTTATCTCATCCTCCCCCGCCCTGGTCAAGATCGTGCTGTCCGGGGCCGTAATCTGACTCTGGCCGATGTAGCGGAGGGCTTTCCCCCCTCGCTCCTCGACCCCTGTTCGGTTGCAGGTGACGGAGAAAACGCGGTTCTCGAGACATCGGGTAGGCATGGATTGGGGACAATACGGGAGGACCGGATTCGCCGGATGACAGATGATCTCTGCCCCCTGCAATGCCAGTGTGCGGGCCGTTTCGGGAAAGATCCAGTCAAAACAGATCATGACGCCGATTTTAGCCTTCCCCAAGTCGAAAACAGGCGGAGTGCGGTTGCCTGGCTCAAACCATCGGTTTTCCTCGGAAAAAAGATGAATTTTGCGGTATTTTCCGAAATATTCTTTCGGCCCCACGACAACAGCGGAATTGTAGAGATGGTTTCCTTCCCTTTCCGGGATTCCCGCTACAACAACGCCTTTGGCGTGCTCCCTGAGCCACCGGGTCGTGGGACCATCAGGGACCGGCTCAGCCACGGTCCTCACCTCTTCCACAGACCTGAAGAGATACCCTGAATTGAAGAGCTCGGGCAAAATCAGAAGGTCATACGAGAGCCCTGACATCATTTCACCCACTGCCTGGAGGTTCTCGTCAACCTCGCCGAAATGGGGATCGAACTGGAGAAAGCCGACTTTCATACCTTTTACCTCCTGGCCTCTATCTCCTTGACACGACTTACGCAATCTGGACGTTTCTGAACACGAACCAACGTGTCCCTTTTCCCTGTGCGATGCCCTATTCTCATTTGCGGCCACGACGGAGCGTGGCCCTCCATTCATCTTTTCCTGTCGCGTCCATTCGTGTTCTCTTGTAACTTCGGTTCTCCTGCGTAACAAGGTAACTACTCAGGTAGTCAGGAGTCAGAATGCAGGAGTCAGAATGAGGAC
>JACPDT010000129.1 GCA_016183865.1 Armatimonadota bacterium
GAGCAAAAAGGTGGGTCACAGATAATGGGAAAAGAGGGTTCAATCCTATCGCGGAATCTACTAGTTCCTGCCAATCTTCGTTGTCACGGACCACGATTCAGTCAGGAGCATCCTTCCCCTCCACTATCAGCCCGTCGCGTCGTTGTTGTGTAAATCAGATTGGCTGCAGGGGATTGATTTATTTGGAAAAAGAGGTATACTGGAGATACAAGACACTTGGAATCTCACAGCAAAGCTCTGAAGAAGCTGTAAACAGTTTTCAAAGGACGCCAGGGAGGAGGGATAGAAGTGGCCGTTCCAAAAGAACAGTATGTGGTAGACTCTACAGGGCGGAAGAAGGCTGTTGTGCTCTCTCTCAACAGATACGAACAGCTCATTAGCGACCTCCATGATCTGGCTGTGGTGGCTGAACGCAGGGAAGAAACCTCTATAAGTCTGGAAGAAGTAAAGCAAAGGCTCGTAAGGGATGGCCTCTTATAAGGTCATCCTGCGGTCCTCTGTTGAGAAGGATTTACGGAAACTCTCCAAGGCCCTCCTGCCGCGAATCATTGAACGTCTGGAGAGGCTGCAGTCCGATCCATTTCCCCACCAAGTGTCAAAACTTTCATCTGCGGAGTGTCTTTACCGTGTCCCTGTCGGTGACTATCGGATTGTGTATGAAGTAGACACAGAGGCAGGGCAAGTCACAGTTCATTATGTGAGACATCGGCGGGAAGTGTATCAGAGAGCGAAGAAATAAGGAAAGGGGATTACCTGGAAAACGCTGAACACGTGTTCAAATTGGCAAAGATGGCGTAGGTAAGCCATTCCCGTTTTCAGGCATAACTCAAAAAATGTAGATGTATTCGTGAAAATAGGCGTCGGCGGGAATCTCAGGATCAACCGTGTACGGCTCCCAGGTCTCCGCCACATGTCTTAGGGTTGATCCTATTACATCTCTGGAATACGGCGATCTCAGTCCTTCCTCTTGCGGCAATGGAATCTTAAACGGCGGCGCCCTTCTGGGATAGTCCCAGAGATGGAAGTGCTTGAGGGTGGCCTTTACGGGTTCGTCCTCCTCAATGAAAGCGACGATCTTCATGGGATTTTTGCACTGGGGGCAGGCAAGTGGGTCCGTTTGGTACACCTTGGAAATAAGCTTTGCCCAGGCGCATCGGGAAAGGAGGGCCAGGAGCTTTTTGTTGTGCCTGAAATAAGGGCGGAGCATCTGGCGAAACTCTAGATTAACGGAAAGTGAGAGACCAAGAAAGTATTGGAGCGACCTGAAGAAAAAGCTTTCTGAAGAGGGATACTCTGAGTTGTCCGAAAAAATCGGACAACTGAAATTGAAGGCCACTGATGGAAAATTCTATGAAACAGATTGTGCTGATACCGAAACGATGTTTCGCATTATCCAGTCCATTTCCTTGGCCATCAGACTTACAAATCCCTTCGCCCCTCCAGGGAACGGGCCAGGGTAATCTCATCCGCATAATCCAAGTCTGCGCCCGTGGGGAGCCCTCTGGCCAGCCTGGAGACCTTCGGGCCAAGGGGCTGGAGGAGCTTTCCCAGATATAGAGCCGTCGCATCCCCTTCGACCGTGGGATTTGTGGCCAGGATGACTTCCGTGATGGTTCCTTCTTCCATGCGTTTGAGGAGAAGGGAGATGGAAAGGTTTTCCGGCCCGATGCCGTCGAGGGGGGAGAGAACGCCGCCCAGCACGTGATACATTCCCTTGAAGCCTCGGGATCTCTCAATGGCCGCCGCATCCTTCGGCTCTGCAACCACGCACACGGTTGATCGGTCCCGTTCGGGATCACTGCAAACCAGACAGGGATCACGATCAGCCAGATTGTTGCAGAGGGAGCACCGTCGGATTTTCTCCTTGACTTCCTGAATTGCAGAGATCAACTGGTTTACCGATTCCTGGGACATCTTGACAATGTGCAAAGCCAGGCGCTGCGCGGTCTTGGGGCCCACGGTAGGCATTTTCGAGAGTTCTGAGATCAGACGTGCTATGGGTTGTGCGTAATGAAGCATCAAGCCTTACCTGGCAGGCTCGAGGTAGTACTCGTGAATGCAGGCGCCCTTCCTGTCATAGGACAGAATCGTTACAGGGGGAGGAAGAGCGGGGCTCTTGGGTTTTGCCACAAACATTACGGACAGGATCTCCTGATTCTTGTCATCATAGGAGATGATGAATTGTGTAGGCACGCCCTTATCGAGGGGGTAGGCGATGGGTGTCCGCGTAGCTTCCGCGGATTTTGTCCGGACCTGCTCCACATATCGAAAGAGCCGCTCTGCATGAAGGTGCTGGCATTTTTCGATCTTGTACGTTTTGTCTCCCAGCTTTATCCGCACATTCGAGCTTTGCAGATATTTCTCCAGCTCAGCGCCTGTAATGCTTTCAAAGGGGATCTCGACCACCTGGCCCTGTAGTTGAACCCAGCCTTTTTTCAGGTGGAGAATCCGCTTCTGTGTGCTGAGGAGGACATCGTATTCCCTCAGGAATGTCTCAATGGTCGGGACCTCACCTTCGGGAGTCCAACCGCCGCAGAAGAAAGCGAGGTTCGGCTCTTCCGCGGGGCTCAAGAGTTGGTTGATGCGCTCTCTCGCTTCAGGCGTTAAGTTATCAATAAAACTTGCCATCTGCCACCTCCTGGTCGGGAAGGAAGGAATTCCCTTGGATCACAGCGAACTGCGCGACAAGGTGCAATATGACGGAACCGTTCCCTAAGGACCGAAAGTACTTTTTTTATATTCTTATCACAACGGCTCTGTTCCTTTTTCTGGTTTTCAAGATCCGCTCTCTTCTCCCTCTTTTTATCGTTGTGATCATTGTAGCTTATGCCTTGAAGCCCCTCGTGGATTGGATTCACGACAGGATCAAGGGAGTCCGCCTTTGGAAGATCGAGCTAGGGCGGGGGCAGGCAATCCTTGTTACCTATTTGTGCATCTTCCTGATCCTGGTGGCTGCTTCCAGCCTGATCGTCCCTCAGCTTCAACACGAGATCGGGACCCTTGCTCAGAATCTGCCCTCTTATGCCTCCAAAGCGAAGGGGCTGGTGCTCGAATATCAGGAGAAGTATTTTCTTCCTTTGCCTGATCCGGTGCGCCTGAGAATCAGCCAGGCTCTTGAGGAGTTGGGCGCTTATGCAGCGGGAGTCCTGAAACAGACCTTTGGAATGGTCGCTTCCGTTCTTTCTGCTGTCTTGAACCTTCTCTTCGCCCTGGTCATGGTGCCCCTATTGACCTTCTATCTCCTTAAGGATCGGGAGGTCTTCCTCGACGGATTTCTTTCTGTGGTTCCTCAGAAATATCGGGACGATGCAAAGGGGCTTCTCTCCCAGACGAACGGCGCCCTGGAAAGCTTCATCAGAGGGCAGCTTGTTCTCTGCCTTGTGATCGGGGTTGTCACGACTCTGGCCATGGTGCTGGTTCTTCCCGAATATGCGCTGGCTCTGGGATTGATCGCAGGGGTGACGGAGGCGATTCCCATCTTTGGGCCCATATTGGGTGCGATTCCTGCCGTGTTCATCGCCCTGGTCAAGAAGCCGATCCTGGCCCTCGTGGTGATCGCCATTTATGTGGGCATCCAGCAGCTTGAGAACACGATTCTGGTTCCTCATATCATGGGACATGAGCTGGGACTCCATCCCCTCACTCTTGTGGTGACTCTCCTGGTTTTCGGGGAGCTTTTCGGGATATGGGGCGTCTTTGTTGCCGCTCCGTCCGCCGCGATCATCAAGGTATTGATACAGTACATTGTACGAAAAATGGAGATATCCCATGCCCCTGGTTGAGAAGAGGAAGTGTATCCCTGCTTGAGCATCGGGCTTTATATCCACATCCCTTTCTGTGCGTCCAAGTGCCCCTACTGCGATTTCCATTCATTCCCGGGTCGTGAATACCTCATGGCGGCTTATGTGGAGGCCCTTACGTCGGAATTGGACCTGCGCCTTCGACGTTCTCCAGATGCCCAGGCAGACACCCTCTTCTGGGGGGGCGGAACTCCGACCCTTTTGCCTGATTCCTCGATACACTCGTTGGGGTTGTTCCTTCAGGATTGTTTCCCCGCGGGGTGGAAGGAATTCACCGTTGAAGCGAATCCGGGCACCGTGACTCCCAGGAAGCTGGAAATTCTCCTTGAGATCGGCGTCACCCGCCTCAGCCTGGGGGTGCAGAGCTTCCTTGACCGGAGCCTCAACAGCCTTGGAAGAATCCACACCCGAGCAGACAGCCTGAACGCTTTCCGCGCAGCTCGGGCTTCCGGATTCACCCGCATCAGCCTGGATCTGATTTATGGTCTGCCTGATCAAAGCCTTTCCCTTTGGGAGGATGATCTGAGAGAAGCAGTCTCTCTCCAGCCTGAGCATATTTCCGCTTACTGCCTTACCCTGGAGCCCGGGACCCCCTTTTATGGACGTTGGAAAAGAGGGGAGCTCAGGCTTCCGGATGAGGAAGCATCTGTCGCCATGTACGAGAAAACTCTGGAGACTCTCGAAAGAGTCCGTTACCGGCAATATGAGATATCCAATTTCGCCCTGGCCGGGGAGGAGTGCAAACACAATCTTCGCTACTGGAGGGGTGGACCCTATTGGGGGATCGGTGCCGGGGCTCATTCCTATTTTGGGGGCGCCCGGTCCTGGAACAAGAAAAAACTTGAATCTTATCTTTCCGACCTGAGAGAGGGTCGGCTTCCCGTGGGAGGAAGAGAGTGGCTGCCGAAGGAGAAGCGGCTCGGAGAGGCGATCATGCTCGGTCTTCGAACCCTTAGTGGAGTTGATTTGCAGGATCTGTTCCGCAGCAACGAAGTCACCCCTGATGGCCGCTATGACACCTTGATCGAGCGATTCCGGGCCCAGGGTCTTCTTCTCTACGACCCCCCGAACCTGCGGTTGACCCAGAAGGGTTTCCTCGTCTCAGACACCATTTTCTGCGAGTTTTTGTGAACGCCATCAATTGATCGGCCTCTTCTGAACGAGCACTCCGTTTCGGTAGATCATCATGAACCCGAGCCTGTAGTAAGCGTCAAAGGTGTACATGTTGCCTGGAAGGTAGCGGCCGTCTATGGTTCTTGGGCCATGGGTGTATGTGTTGAGTGACTGATCGGGAGCGCCGTAGCGGCTGATGATCTCCTGGCGATCCAGATGCTCCTCCTGTTTTGTCGGAGACTCACCGCGAGGGGAAGGAGGCGGGGCGAAGCGGCTGCCCTGGCCGGAGCCCCAAATCCCGACTCCTTTTTTCTGAGCCCTTTCCTCGAATTTCTTCCACTCACCGTAGCGGAGATCGCCGTTGAAGCGGGCGTATCCGTTGAGCAGCAATGTTGTATTGAGATTCAACGGCTTGCCCTGGTACGAAGCGAAGATGACCCCCACAAAGCCTTGTTTCTGGGGGACTACCACAGCCGACACGGTCTGGCCAGTGAGGAAGTTTTGAATGTACTGGTTGGTCTGTGCCTGGGAGTCCTTGGGTATGGAGAGACCGGCCAGGCGGATGGGAAGGTTCTCCAGGGCGCCTTCATAAGTCTGCTGGATGACTACAACACCCGGTCCCGACATCCCGACAAATCGTCCTCGGGTATTGACCTTTGTCTCTACCGCCTGGACCGGATGACAAAGGATCAAGGCAGCAAGAAGTCCCAGCCATCTCAATCGGGCAGGTTTAGAAGCCATGAGTTCAGCTCCTCCACTGCCTGCTCAAGAGTGGCATCCAACGGCTTGCCGCCCTGGAAGATCTCCTTCACGGCTTTTCCTATGACCAGAACCCCTTTTTCGCCTGCCTTCCCGAAGGCATAGGTCACCGCCTCTGTCCGGGAGAGATAAACCGCTCCGGCTGTACGCCTGGAGATATTCAGGGACTCCAGGAGGGCCTTTCGAGTGGGAAGGGCCATCCCTGTTTCCGCGACTCTCTTCTGGTTTTCCGGGCTTGTCAAATAATCCACAAGCTTCCACGCTTCCGCCGGGTGAGCCGTTTTCTTCGAAACGGCGTAAGCTACCGTGAAAAGAAAATTTTGACGCCCTTTCGGCCCCCGAGGAAGAAGACCCGCTCCTATCGCCTCCTTCGGGTAAGCCTTTCGAAAATAGGGCTCAACCCAACCCCCTTCGATGATCATGGCCGCCTTTCCCTTGCCCAGAGCCTCTCCCGAAGAACGACACCCCAACTCCTCGGGAGTTTTCGTGCTCCTGTCCTCATTGCGCATCCCCAGAGCGAAGTTGAAGCCATCTATGGCCTCCCTGGAGTTCAAGAGACATCTCGATCCATCTTTGCTGAAAAGCTGAGCGCCGCTCTGCAAGGGAAAGAGCAGCCAACGACTGGGATCATGGGCTGCAATGCAGAGTCCTGCTCTTCCTTTTGCGGGATCGGTGAGGACTCTGGCTGCTTCTTTGAGCTCCTTCCAGGTCCAGCCTTGATCAGGCACAGGGATTCCATTTTCCTTGAAGAGATCGGACCGGTAAAACAGGACAAATGTGTTGAAATCCTTTGGAATTCCGTAGGTTTCTCCGTCATTTGAGAACAGGGACACAAGCTCAGGCAGAAAGGCTTCCTTCTCCTTGAAACGTGAACCGAGAGGAAGGAGCAAGTCCTGGTCATTCATGGATTTGACGCGCTCGGCGCCGACATAGAAAACATCCGGCCCCCGGCCCTCCTTGATTGCTGTAATAAGCTCGGAGACATAGTAGGAATCTCCGTATCCAAGATAAGGCTCGTAAGAGACCCGGATTTCCGGGTGGGACTTCTCAAATGCTCCCAGGGATTGAAGGAGAATTTCCTGCTCAACAAAAGAGGAGATCCATCCCGTGATTCTCAGGACAACAGGACGGCCCGTTTTCCTCTGCGCCCGGCCCGTGCTTTCCCTGGCATCACCGGCAACCATGGCGATGAGACAAAGGAAAATGATCAGAAATATGTGTTTTCGACCCACGAGACAGAGAGTTTGACTTTCGGATAAAGGATCCTGCCGGAGATTGCGGATTGGGGACTTGCTGAAGGGTAACCACGGTTCAGGGCAGAATCCTCATCTGTGAAACCAACCCAAAGGAGTGAACCTGTTATGACCATTACAACGAAAAAAGTTACCTTCCAGGATCTGGATCTTCCCACAGGAAAAAAAGCTCGTCTTCATCGCCTCATGTACCAGCATGGCCCCAAAAACGGCACCATGCTTTTTCTTCCTTATGATCAAGGTCTGGAGCATGGGCCCAGAGATTTTTTCGATAACCCGGACAGCGGAGACCCTGAATATATCGTGAAACTGGCTCAGGACGGAGGGTATTCGGGAGTCGTATTCCAGATCGGTCTTGCCGAGAAATACATGCGGGCCTTTGCAGGCAAGGTTCCGCTGGTTCTGAAGCTCAATGGGAAAACGGAGATCCCCGCGGACAGGTCCCCCATTTCCCCATTACTCGCGGATGTGGAGGACGCCGTTCGCCTCGGCGCGGATGCCGTGGGCTACACCATGTATGTGGGCTCATCCATGCAGGACGAGGATTTTGTGCAATTCAGCTCGGTCCGAAAGGATGCCGAACGGTACGGCATGCCGTTCATCATCTGGGCATACCCGAGAGGCGAAGCAGTAGAAGCCAAGGGCGGGAAAGACAGCCTCTGGGCAGTGGAATATGCGGCAAGGGTTGCACAAGAGGTGGGCGCAGATGTGGTCAAAGTCAATTTCCCCAAAACAGAGTGGGATAAGAGCAAATCTCCTAAACCTTACGACACCATCAAGATCGAGCCTCAGGATGCCGTCAGGCGAGTGATTCAGGCGGCGGGGAACACCATGGTCCTCATCTCCGGCGGTGAGAAGAAGGGGGATGAAGATGTGCTCGACAAGGTGCGTCTTTCCATGGAGGCAGGGGCTGTGGGAATCATATTCGGCCGCAATATCTGGCAGCGCAAATATGACGAAGCAATGAAGGTGTCCAAGCAGATTCGGGACATCATGCTTAAATACGGGTCATGAGACAGGGGTCAGGGGCGATCGCTGAACCCTGCCACCAACCAATGCTTTACATCCCCTCCGCCCTTTACAAGGATCTTTTGGATCATGGGACAAGAGCGTCGCCCAAAGAAGCTTGCGGCATCCTGGCGGGAAGGCAGGGGAGAACAACGGCCTTCTATCCTGCCGTCAATGTGGAAGAGGGCCACGAGAAGTACAGCATAAGCCCCCAGGAGCTGGCTCGAATCCTGAAGGATCTCGAAGGGAAAGGGCTGGACCTCATCGGCATCTTCCATTCCCACCCCGCCACGCCGGCTTATCCCTCTGTTACGGACGTGGAATTGGCCTGTTACCCTGATAGCGCATATGTGATCCTCTCCCTGGGAGACGAACCCTCCATCAAGGCTTTCTCGATCAGGGAAGGGAAGGTCACGGATATTCCGATCACCATCGAGCCTTCCATGGGGTAGCGATAGGGGCCTGAGAATGGCGGTTCTTTGGGGTCGCTTTTCAGGAGGGCAATGCGGTGGATGCAGTGGCCAATCTCTGCCGTTGGATCCGGGATATACTCGGACCTGAGTCCACGGTTTACGGGATGCCAGGTCGGCCGCTCATCGCGGCGGCGCCTGCCCCAGCAAGCGGGACACTGCGTGCAATGCGAGGATGTAGCTGTCAATGCCGAATCCGGTAATCTGGCCCAGGCAAACTCCTGCGATTACCGATTTTCTGCGGAAACGCTCCCTTGAATAAATGTTCGAAAGGTGAACCTCAATGGTGGGGAGACCTGCGGCGGAAACGGCGTCCCGGATGGCCAGACTATAGTGAGAGTAGGCCCCTGGATTCAGGATCAGGGCATCAGAGCTCTGTCTAGCGCTCTGGATCAGGTCTATGATTTCGCCTTCTCCATTGGTCTGAAAGGTCTCAATATCGAGACCGAGGCGGTTGGCCTCTTCCAGCAATCGTTCATTGATTTCTTTCAATGTGTTGATCCCGTAAATCTCGGGCTCTCTCAGGCCCAGCATGTTCAGGTTCGGCCCATGAATTACTATTACTTTTGCCATAAACGATCCTCCTGAAGGCGCTCCAGGGCGTTAAGGATTCGATTGTTTGCAATTCCCTCCTGTACAACGACCCGCCCGATTTTTTGGGGGAGCACAAAGACGAGCTTTCCCCGTTTCTTCTTCTTGTCCGCTCCCATCACCGCCAGGAGATCCCCGGGGTCCTGGGAATGGGTGATGGGAAGTCCCACCTCTCCGAAGAGATATCTCAGCCTGTCCGTCCACTTTCGGGGGAACTTCAACTCTCCCTCCGCCAGCAGACATGCCCCGATGATCCCGATGCTGACCGCTTCCCCGTGGTGGTATGTCTCATACCCGGTTGCAGTCTCCAGGGCATGGGCGAAGGTGTGCCCAAGATTGAGGATTTTTCTCTGTTTCTGTTCATAAGGGTCTCTTGTGACAATATCCATCTTCACTTTCAGGGCCCGGAGAATCAGATCTTCCAGAACATCTGCATGTTTTCGGAAAATTCCGTCCCTCTGCTTCTCAATCACAGTGAGGATCGAGGGGTCTCCGATGATCCCTGCCTTTATGGTCTCGGAAAGGCCGCATCGGAGCTCTCGATCGGGCAAAGTGAAAAGGACGACAGGATCTATGACAACGAGCCTGGGCTGATAAAAAGCACCCACCAAATTTTTCCCCTCCGGCAGGTCCACCCCCACCTTGCCCCCAATGGAGCTGTCCACCTGCCCCACAAGGGTGGTAGGGAGCTGAATGAAGGGAACGCCCCTGAGCCACGTAGCGGCGACAAAGCCGGCAAGGTCCCCGATCACCCCTCCCCCAAGGGCGGCGATTATCGTCTCCCGGTCCGTTCCGGCTTCCACGAGGTCTTTGAACAGGTCCCGGGCCGTTTCCAGGGACTTGTACTCCTCCCCATCGGGAACCTCAAAAAGGGTTGTTCCATAGCCTTCCTGCTCCAGTGCCTTTCGGACAGGTCTGGCATACAGGGCGCCCACCGTCGGGTTTGTGACAAGTACGACTCGCCCCTTCAGGGTGTGTTTCCGGAGAAATTTCCCAAGGGAAAGAAGGGACTTCTGTCCCACATAAATCGGATAGGATTGGTCCTTGTCCTTGAGTCGCACTGTGAACGTTTCCACAACCCATTTATTTGAGGGGAGGTTTTGCAATCCCTGCAAGGATTTTTTCCGCCGCTTGAGCGGAGGTCAGGCCGGTAGTGTCAATCTTCCAGGGCACCTGTTGATAGATTTGGCTTCTTTCGGCCAGAAGCTCTTTTGCGCGATTTTCGACACCTTTCTCAAAGAGGAGAGGGCGGCCTTCCCCCCCTTTCAGGCGGCGGATTAGCTCCTCTTCCGATGCGAAGAGGCAGATGATTCGCCCGCTTTTCTCCAGGGCGTGTCTGTTTTCGGGCCGGAGCAGGGTCCCGCCACCTGTGGCTATGATCCAGCCCCTTTTTCGGCAAAGCTCCCTGACGAGCTTTGCTTCTTCATCCCTGAAAGTCTCTTCACCCAGTTTTTCGAAGATCTCCGAAACAGTCAGACTGCACCGCTTCTCGATCTCGGAGTCCATGTCCAGGAAAGGCCTCTTCAGGCGCTCGGCGAGAATGCGTCCGATGGCGCTCTTTCCGGATCCCATAAACCCTGTGAGGATGATGTGCTTATTCAAGGCGCTCCGTGAAGGGGTCCCTGTCCAAAGAGGCTTGAAAACCTTCCTTCATCCGCGACAACTCGTCCCTCCCGAATCTCTCGCAAAAGGCGCAGGCCAGGACCCAGGCTACCACTGCTTCACCGACCACGCTTGCCGCCGGAACCACGCAGACGTCGGACCGCTGGTAGTGGGCCACAACGGGCACTTTTGTGTATATGTCCACCGAATTCAAGGGTTTTTTCAAGGTAGGCAGGGGCTTCACCGCTGCCTTGACAAGAATAGCTTCCCCTGTGCTGACTCCGCCTTCGACTCCCCCTGCGCGATTCGTCTTCCGCCTGAATACTCCGTCGTAAAGGATTTCGTCGTGGACGGAAGAGCCGGGTTTGGCCGAGTTTGCGAAGGCTTCTCCGAACTCCATTCCCTTGACGGAGGGGATGCTCAACAGCGCCTGAGCCAGGAGTCCATCCAGGCGGCGGTCCCAGTGAACATAGCTCCCAAGGCCGCAGGGAACTCCGTGGGCGAGGACCGCGAAAACCCCCCCAAGGGTATCACCTTCGGCTTTTGCCTTATCTATCGCATCCATCATGGGTTTCTCCACAGAAGGATCGGCACACCGGAGGGGAGATTGATCCACCGCGTTACGGAGATCCTGCAGGTCAAGAGGCACGGGGCCGCACCGGATGCCGCCGATTTCCAGGACCCATCCGAGGAGCGTCATCCCGAATTCCCCGAGTAGTTGTTTCGCAACAGAGCCAATGGCCGTTCGGATCGCCGTTTCCCTTGCGCTGGCTCTTTCCGAAACTTCCCGGATGTCCTGAAGCCCGTATTTGACTGCCCCTCCCAGATCGGCGTGCCCCGGGCGGGGAACTGTGATTCCGGCAAGCTGATCCTCGTTTCGAAGCTGCCAGTCCTTGTTTTTCACGAGAAGGCTGACCGGGGACCCTATCGTTTTTCCCCGCATGACGCCGGAGACGATCTCCACAGTGTCTTCCTCAATGACCTGCATTCGTGCGCCACGTCCATATCCGCCTTGACGGGCCCGCAAATCCCGGTTGATCTCATCCACGGAGATGTGCAAACCGGCAGGAAGTCCTTCGATGATCCCCACAAGCGCTTTTCCATGGGATTCTCCGGCGGTCAGGAAACGCAACATGCTGCGCAGTTTCTACAAGGCCCTGCGTGACTCCTGGGCTGGGATTGAGATGAGGTGCTTCCAGGGCAGAAATTCCTTGACAAAGTACTACGGGAGTGGTATGGTAAGAAGGGAAGTTTTGGCAGTCTGTCTAAATAAGTGCCAATTTAGCAAGATGCGATTTTTCCGGCAAAGGGCCTGTTATCCTATGCCGACAGCTTTCTGATACAAGGCGGGAGAGATTTGCGATGGCTCTCGACTCAAGGAAAGAGACCGTCCTCAGGGCGATAGTACAAGATTATATTGACACCGCTGAGCCGGTGGGCTCCAATGTTCTTACTCAACGCCATGCGTTGGGCTATTGTGCCGCTTCGGTGCGCAGTGTGATGGCTGAACTGGAGAGTTTGGGGTATCTTTACCAGCCCCACACTTCTGCGGGGCGAATCCCCACAGACAAGGGCTATCGGTTTTTTGTGGATTTCCTTATGGGAAAAGAGCGCCTCACAGCTCAGGAGCGCCACGAGATTCGAACGAATCTGGAGGCTTATACTTCGGAGATCGAGACCTTTATCGAACGTGTGGCCAAGACACTGGCTTCCATCTCTCATTGCGCCTCAATGATTCTCGTTCCCAGGCTGCGCCGCTTCTTTCTCAAGTCGCTCCAACTGGTTCCAATCGAGGACGACAAGGCTCTGTTGGTGATGGTTACCTCCAGCGGTCATATCATCAACAAGCTCATAGAGGCGCCCGGGTGCATTCAGGAAGATCTGCCCCGCCTTTCGGCGATGCTCAATGAGAGGTTTTCCGGCATTCCACTGGAACAACTGACGTATGCAAGAGTCGAATCTTTGGTAGGGGAGCTCATGGGCAGCGTGTACAGCGGAATCCTGAAGGAGCTCCTGCCTTTGATCGCTTCTTCCGCGGGACAGGAGCTTGGCGACAAGGTGGCATCCGAGGGGGCTCTGGGGCTTTTGGCACAGCCCGAATTTCGGGATGTGGGGAAGGTGAAGCGCCTTCTTGAGCTCCTGGAAGACAGGAGGCCCATTTCCGCGGTTCTCACTCACCAGATGTCCACCGCAGGGCTCAGGGTCGTAATCGGGGGCGAGAATCCTTACAGGGAAATGCAGGATTACAGCTTGATCACAGCCACATACAGAATGGATGACCAGGTGGTCGGCAGTCTCGGGATACTGGGGCCGACCCGCATGCACTATTCCAAACTCGTATCGCTGGTGCGATACATCGCCCATTGCCTGAGCGAAAAATTGACGCCATTGGGAAAAAGGTAAAATCGTGGTCCAGGGGGTCACTTAGCCACAGAGGTACAGGGGGCACGGAAGCTCATTCCTTGCTTCCTGTAAACTTTGTGGCTCAATTATTTTGTTCCCGGAGGAACCATGCCTATTAAGCAAATCACCGATAAGAGCGAGGTGGATGAACGGGCTTCCGCACTGATCTCCAATGCTTCCGCTATCCAGGCCGTCGCGGCTGCGGTGGAAGGGACTCTAGGTCCTAAGGGTCTTGACACCATGCTGGTGGACCGGTTCGGAGAGGTCGTCGTCACCAATGCCGGGTTCACGATTTTGGATCACATGGAGGTAAACCACCCGGCAGCCAGGATGCTGATTCACATCGCCAAGGCTCAGCATGAGCAGATTGGAGACGGCACAACCACAGCCACTCTCATGGCGGGAACAATGGTAAAGGAAGGCCTGGAGCATATTTTGAAAGGGGTTCCCGTCACCAGAGTAGTGGAGGGAATACGAAGGGGAGAGGAGCTGGCCTTGACTTTCCTGCGTCAGCGGAGCCGACAATTGACAGGCATTGAGGATCCATTGATTTATTCCGTCGCCCTCACGGCGGGGCGGGGTCAGGGGGACATTGCCCGGCATATCGCGGTTGCTGTCGGTATTATTGGGAGGGAGCGACTCCTTTCTCCCACATTTCGGTTGCGTGACTGCCTGTTGCCTGAAAAGGGGATCCAGAGCGAGATACTCCCGGGTGTCGTAATCGGCAGGCGACGGCTGAACAAGCAGATGCCCGGGGCCCAGAGAAATGCCCTGGTTTTGGGGTTGGAAGACGCTCTGGAGCCGGAGAGAGTGGAGGAGGAAGCTCTTTCCACAGAGGCTGGTTTTCAGAGATCTTTGGAGCTTCGTCGGGATTTTGAGGATGTCCTCAAGAAAATCATAGGGCTCGGAGTCCGGACGATCTTCGTTGAGCGCGGGGTGAGCGAGATCGCCGAAGACCTCCTGACCGGCGCCCAGGTCACAGTTATTCGAAGAATCTCACCTCGCGAGCTTCGACAGGCCATGAGACACACCGGCGGAAGAGCCTTGAAAAGAACGGCATTGAGGAGATCCAAGGAGGAGATAGCTCCTTTTCTTGGTTTTGCCCAGGAGATCTGGGAGGATGAGAAGCTTGGACATGTGCGTATTTTGGGTGGGCGCGGGGAGCCGATGGCGACTTTTCTTCTGAGTGGCGCAACAGAAGCCGTTTTGGCGGAAAGAGAGAGAATCGCAAAGGATGCGGCTTCGTCCGTGCAGGCAGCGCTGCAGGGCGGGGTGTTGCCCGGCGGAGGGAGCATCGAATTGGCTGCTGCGAGGAATCTGCTGAAACATCGTGACGAGCTCAACGGCATGGCTTCCTATGGCCTCGATTGTGTGATCGAGGCTCTCCGAAGACCCATGGTTCAGATGCTGACAAACGCCGGATTCAATCCTCTTGAGAAAGTCGCCCAGGTTCTGTCCGCCCAATCCACACAGGAATCGGACAGCCTCGCCCTGTGCTGTGACACGGGTGAGATCGCGGACATGGCCGAGCGCGGGGTCTGGGATCCCGCACTGGTCAAAGTTCACGCTTTGCAGGCCGAGGTGGGTCGTCAGTAATCCGCGCAGGAACGTCCGGGTCAACAGTCCCACACATAATGAATCGAACCGCCAAGGCGAAGGAACACAAAGAACGCAAGGAAGGGAGGAGCGAGATAATGGCAGCTCGACCGTCTGCAAGGGCCAAGAGCCCCGAAAAGGCCAATAAGGGCGCTGGGAAGAGCGCGGAATCTTCTGCGAAGACGACGCAGAAGCGCACTCCCAGCCGAAAATCCTCACCGACTCAGCCTTCTCACGCACTCCAGCAGGTGGACAGGGCTTATGTTGAATCCATGGCCGATGAGCTTCGGGAGCTGATCAGGCGGGAACCATCGCTGACTTTCCTGGGCAGGGGTGTTTCTCAGGTAGGGGATCAAAAGGATGACGCGAAGGAATTGATCAGTCTCTATCGCCTGGCTACCCTGACTTTGCGTGACGACCTGGAGAAGAAGACCCAGGAGCTGAAGGAGACAGCCGAGGATTTTCAGCGCTTCAAGAACCGCCAGACCCTTCTTATGGAAGAATTGATGATTACTCCCCAGGGACTGGAGCAGATGAGGAGTGATCTTACATCCCTCAAGGATAACGTGGAGACATATCGAGGGGAGCTGGACAAGAAGGAACAAGAGTTGAAGAATTACGAGCGCATTCTTGCCGAGTTTCAGAGGGATTTTGAAAACTTGAAGAAGCGCACCGATAAGGAGAAGGAGCTGATGCTTCAGAATGCCGGTGAGCATGTGATCGTGAAGCTTCTTCCCGTTTTGGACAGTTTTGAGCACGCTTTGAAGAATACTCAGGAAGCAGGCAATGCAGAAGCTCTTCTGGAGGGTTTGCGCATGATTCATCGCCAGATGGGAGAGATCTTCCTGAAAGAAGGTCTGGAACCGATTCACGCAAAGGGGGAGATTCTGGATCCTTTTCGCCACGAAGCCCTGATGCAGGAAGAGACGAAGGACTACCCGGAGGATATGATCATGGACGAGCTGAGAAAGGGTTACACGTTCAAGACAAGAGTGATTCGTCCGTCTCTGGTCAAGGTTGCCAGGATGCCGAAGGAGGCAACTACGTAACGGAAGGTTTTCATATTCCAGGAGGAGGTTACCGTGCCTAAGATTGTCGGTATTGATCTGGGGACTACCAATTCACTGGTCGCTTTCGTGGAAGCAGGTCAGCCTGTTGTCATTACAAGCGCCGAGGGATCGGAGCTGGTCCCTTCCATCGTGGGCTTTTCGAAATCAGGAGAGCGTCTTGTAGGGGATTTGGCCAAAAGGCAGGCGATCAGCAATCCTGAGCGCACGACCACGATCATCTCCATCAAGCGGCACATGGGCACCGATTTCAAGGCACAGATTGATGACAAGGTATACACTCCTCAAGAGATTTCCGCCATGATTCTCCAGAAAATGAAGGCCGATGCCGAGGCATTTCTGGGTGAAGCCGTGGAAAAAGCGGTGATCACGGTTCCCGCATACTTCAACGATAGTGAGCGGCAGGCCACGAAAGACGCGGGCACAATCGCCGGTCTTGAGGTCGTTCGGATCATCAATGAGCCCACCGCCGCCGCCATTGCCTATGGACTGGACAAACAGCAGGAGCTTCTCAAGATTCTTGTCTTTGATTTGGGTGGGGGCACTTTTGATGTCTCCGTACTCGAAATTGGGGAAGGCACGTACCAGGTCATCTCCACCTGTGGAGACATGAGGCTCGGCGGAGATGACTGGGACCAGAGGATCATGGATTACCTTGTGGATGAATTCAAGAAACAGAACAGTATTGATCTTCGGATAGATAGAGTCGCCATGCAGAGGCTCAAGGATGCGGCGGAACAGGCCAAGAAGGAGCTTTCCACGGAAACTGCGACCACCGTCAACCTGCCTTTCCTGGCAGCCGATGCCTCGGGCCCAAAGCACCTGGAAATGGAGCTGACCAGGGCCAGGTTCGAAGAATTGACGAAAGATCTGGTTGAGCGTTTGAAAGGGCCTTTTGATAAGGCTCTGGCCGATTCCGGCCTGCGGCTGGGTCAGATCCAAAAGGTCATCCTGGTCGGTGGCTGCACCCGAATGCCCATGGTCCAGGCCTTTGCCAAGAAAATCTCGGGAAAAGAGCCCACCAGAGACGTGGACCCGGACAAGGTCGTTTCCATGGGCGCTGCCATCCAGGGCGGCGTTCTCGCAGGCGAAGTCAAGGATATGGTCCTCCTTGACGTGACTTCCCTTTCCATGGGAATTGAGACGGCAGGTGGGGTCTTCACCCGGATTATTGAGCGGAACAGCCAGATCCCGATTTCAAAACAGAAAGTATTCACAACGGCCGCAGACGGGCAGACCACCGTAGAGGTTCACGTGCTTCAAGGGGAGCGGGATCTGGCTGCCCACAACCGATCCCTGGGACGGTTCGAGCTGAAGAACATTCCCCCTTCGCCGAAAGGGATACCCCAAATTGAGGTTGCCTTCGAAATTGATGCAAACGGCATTTTGAATGTATCGGCAAGGGACAGAGCCACCAACAACAAGCAAAAAATCACGATCCAATCCCCGACGAACCTTACACCTGAAGAGATTGATCGCATGGTGAAAGAAGCGCAAACGTATCAGGAAGAGGATGCGAAACTGAAGGTGGAGCGGCAGGCCCGGACCCTGGCGGATCAGGAAATCGAATCAGCAGAAAAGCTTCTCAGAGAGCATGGATCCCGATTCGCCACCGACAAGCTCCAGAGGGTCAGAGATGTTATTGAGCGGCTGAGAGCTGTCCTCGAAGCCCTTGATGAAGAGAGGACAATCGAGTACACCAAAGTTCTGAAAGGACTGGTCTACAACCTTTCCTCGGAGATGTACGCGCAGCCCGCCGAGCCGGAAGCGGCGCCCATGTCGGGCGGCGCCCCGCCGCCGGGTGTTTCAGATTCAGGGGATGAAGAGATCCTGAGTTGGTTTCAGAAGTGAGGGAAGCAACCGCCTCTTAAAATACTATCATGGCAGAGAAGCAGGATTATTACGAGATTCTAGGTGTTTCGCGGGGCGCTTCGGAGTCCGATATCAAGAGCGCATACCGAAAACTCTGTAAAGAGTACCATCCCGACGTGGCTTCAAACAAGGCCCAGGCTGAGAAGAAATTCAAGGAGATCAACGAGGCCTATGAGGTCTTGAGCAGCCCTGAGAAGCGATCCGTTTACGATCGTTTCGGACACGCAGGCCTGAAAGGCGCCGGGTTTGGGGAAGGGGATTTCGGATTCGGCGGCTTCGGAGGCAGCATTTTTGAGGACGTCTTCGACGCCTTTTTCGGGCGTGCCGCCCAGGGCGGCGCCGGAAGACGAGGACATACCCGCCCGACCCGCGGCTCGGACCTCGAGATGGATCTGGAGATAAGCCTCGAAGAGGCTTTCTCGGGCCTTGAGAGGGAAATCGAGATTCCCGTACTCGTGGCATGTGATCGTTGCAAGGGCAACGGCGCCAAGCCCGGCACACACACCGAGACCTGCAGCGCCTGCAACGGGACAGGGGAAGTCTGGCATGTTCAGAATACCTTTCTAGGTCAAATCATACAAA
>JACPDT010000131.1 GCA_016183865.1 Armatimonadota bacterium
ATGCCCCTTTTTGGCCATGTCGCCAAAAGCCCGCACAACGGTCGCTTCATAAGTGGGGTTCAGGGTCAGGTACGGATTATCCCAATCACCCATCACACCAAGGCGCTTGAACTGCTCCCTCTGAATCTCCACGAAGTGCAGAGCCGATTCTTTGCATTTCCTTCGCAGCTCGACGGGGTCTATCTCTTTCCGATTCAGCTTGAAGGTCTTGATGGCCTGGATCTCATTGGGAAGTCCGTGAGTGTCCCACCCCGGAACATAGGGGCAGTAACGCCCTGTCAGGGTTCTGAACTTGATCACGATGTCCTTGAGAATCTTGTTCAAGGCCTGTCCCAGGTGAATCCGGCCATTGGAATAAGGGGGACCGTCGTGAAGAATGTAAGGAGGATCACCGCGATGCTCCTGCACGACGAGTTGATAGATCTTGTTCTGCTGCCAGAAATCCAGGATCTGCGGCTCCTTCTGAGGCAGATTGGCTTTCATGGGAAAAGAGGTCCTGGGGAGATTCAAAGTCTTACGGTAGTCCATAAAGGCCTCCACGGATTGGATAAAGGGGAACCCGGTCGCAGGTCTGTGGGGTCACTTCCGCTCTGAGAAAGAATGAATAGCGGATGACACAAAATCCTTGATCGCCTTCTGGGAATCCGAGCCAAGCTGAGTATAGACATAATAAAGAGTCATGGAAAGGATGGCGCTCACCAGACCCACACCTGCCATTTTCTCCACAGTGAAGCCTGAATCACTCTTTTCTTCTTCGTACAGATCTACGTCGGTTGTAGTCTCTCCCATGGGTCTTCCTCCTTATGGAACTGATTTCACTGCTCCGTACCGTCGCCATGCTTAGCCGCCCGGGATACTGCTCCTCTATGCGGGATAGGCCGAGAACCATGGTTTCCAAAATCGCCGCCGCTTCCTTCCCCCGTGCCTGGTCCCGCCCGGGTGACAAACGACAGGAAAGCCGGCCTTGATCGGTCTCCAATCTGAGTCGAAGGTCGAGGTGCTCCTCCAGACCCCAGACCGCGCTTTGCAGAAGGGCGGAAACCGAAGCGCAAACAATGTCGCGGCCATGAGGACCTTCCATCGCATGACCCGTGGCCTCAAACCCGACAATGGCGCCACGGGAGTCGCGCGCTATGCGAACCGAAATCATTCGCCCTCATCCCTCCTGGGCCGAAGGTTAGGGGATGGCGATCTTGTCGATCTTGACACAGGTCAGTTTCTGGCGATGTCCTGTTTTCTTCCTGTACCGCTTCTTTGACTTGTACCTGAAAACAACAATCTTATCCGCCTGAGTTTGCTTCACGATGGTTCCCTGGACAGATGCCCCGTCCAGGTAAGGGGATCCGCAGTGAACCTTCTCATCCGCTACGAGAAGGACCTTGTCAAAAGAAACAGTCTGTCCGATATCTCCGTCCAGTTTCTCGACTTCCAGATCGGCGCCTTCCTCTGCGCGGTACTGCTTGCCCCCTGTTTCTATGATGGCGTACATGATGACAACTCCTTTGCTTGGTCCATTCAAAGGTTTTTTCGCGCCAGGTCTCGAATTTTCCTGCATTGATTATGGGAGGATAAGCATGCTTCACTTTCCGGAACCGTTCAAAATAAAGATGGTGGAGCCTATCCGAAAAACGAGCAAAGGCGAAAGGCTTTCCATCCTCAAGAAAGCGTCTTACAACCTGTTCCTGATCCCCGCAGAGGACATATTCATTGATTTTCTTTCCGATTCCGGGACCTCCGCCATGAGCGACTCCCAATGGGCCGGACTCATGCAGGGGGACGAATCCTATGCGGGGAGCAAGAGCTTCTATCGCCTGGAGCAAGCAGTCCGCGACATTTTCGGGTTCCGCCATTTCATCCCTACCCATCAGGGAAGAGCTGCCGAGCACATTTTGTTCTCAACCGTGCTGAGACCTGGAGACATCGTTCCCAACAACACCCATTTCGACACAACGAGAGCCAATGTGGAGCTACAGGACGCCATCGCCCTGGATCTGGTGGAAGAGAAGGCCTTCAAACCGGAGTATATTCATCCTTTCAAGGGAAACATGGATCTTGAGAAGCTGGAAAAGACCATTCAGGAAAAGGGACCCGAAAAGATCCCCCTCTGCATGATCACCGTAACAAACAACAGCGTAGGCGGCCAGCCGGTATCCATTAAGAACATTCGCGCCTCAAAAGAGGTCCTTTCAAGGTACGGAATCCCTCTTTTCGTTGATGCCTGCCGATATGCTGAGAATTGTTTTTTCATCAAAGAGAGGGAACAGGGCTACAAAGACAAGAGCGTCCTCGATATCGCGAAAGAGCTGTTCTCTTACGCGGACGGGGCGACCATGAGCGCCAAAAAGGACGGCCTTGTGAATATAGGCGGATTTCTGGCCCTCAATAGCGATGAAATCTTTGAGAAGGTCAAGCAAAAGTTGATCCTTATCGAGGGATTCCTGACGTATGGCGGTCTTGCCGGGCGGGATCTTGAGGCCATGGCCCGGGGCCTGTATGAGGCCCTTGATGAGGATTACCTGGCCCATCGCATCGGACAGGTCCGGTACCTGGGCGAGAGACTGATCCGCGGCGGAGTAACGATCATACAACCGCCCGGCGGACATGCCATCTTCATTGACGCCAAGAGCTTCCTCCCCCACATACCTCAGAAAGACCTTCCCGCGCAGGCTCTGGTCGCGGAGCTTTATCTGGAGGGGGGCCTGCGGACAAGCGAGATCGGAACCGTGATGTTCGGGAAAAAAGACGCCACAGGCGCCGTCATTTACCCTGAGCTCGAGCTTGTTCGACTGGCCGTTCCCAGGAGAGTATATACGAACAACCACCTGGATTATGTGGCCCAGGTCATCAGGCAGGTCTATGAAAGGCGCGAGGAAATCCGGGGCCTCCGCATCATATCCGAGTCCCCCACACTAAGACACTTCACCGCAAGGTTTGAGCCCCTGGAAGCCGCAGCTGCTGCCGGCAACAAGTAACACACCCTCGGACTTCCCATCCGGAACTCCCAGGGCGCCAGCCTGCACTTCGCAAGAAACCCGCCTGCGATTCTCGTATGCCCTCGCCTGATTTAATGGGGGATTGACAGATTATCAATGATATGTTATGATAATCAAAAATTAGCAATGATATTTACATCTCAATTGCGGATTTGGAGGATCACGGTGGAAAAAGAGATGCTGAACCTGGAAGAAGCTGTGGCTTTTCTAAAGACTTCAAAGCCAACATTTTACCGCCGCCTTCGTGATGGCCAGGTCAGAGGGTTCAAGATGGGCAGAGAATGGAGGTTCTATCGCTCTGATCTGGTGGCTTTCGTTGAGTCCTCAGACAGGGAGCAGGAGGTGACACGAAAACAGTTGCGGCAAGCTGTAGAGTTCTACACAGAGCGCCTGAGAGAAAAAGGAATTAATGTCGGCGAACCTTCGTGAACCATTTGTTAGTATGCAGAATGGGAGGAAAGAAAAATGACCCTATTACACGGAGCATTCCGGTTCATTCCACAGGATGAGGAGCAAAAGCTGGCCTGGGATCTTGTGCAGCGGATCATACTCGACGCCGCTTCGGAGAGGAGCTCCGATATTCACATGGAGCCTTGCAGGGGTGATTGCATTATTCGCTATCGAATAGACGGGGTTCTCCGAGAGATATCCCGTCACTCCTCATCGGTTCTTCAGTCCGTGAGCAAGGTCTTGAAGAAACTTGGCAACATGGATCCCGATGTTGATCAGTTTCCCCAGGATGGGAAAATACTTTGCGAGATCGGGCTTATGCGCGGTGAGAACAGGGTCTTCGACTTTCGGCTCTCAACGTTTCCAACGGTTTCGGGCGAGAAAGTAGTGATGCGCATTCTCGACCCTGCCCTTGTATCCTCTGCGATTGGCGGCGGGTTCGAAGCTATCGGGCTTAGAGGCGATTCAGCGAAGAAGATGCAGGAGATCCTGGAGAAGCCTTTTGGACTCGTGATCTTTTCAGGCCCTACGGGGTGCGGGAAAACTACGACAGTCTACTCCAGCTTAACGCACATAGTCGGCAAAACAGGAGGCGCCTGCAATGTTATGAGCCTTGAATGTCCAGTGGAGTATGTGCTGGATGGGGTCACCCAAACCCTGGTGAAACCGGCTGAAGAATTCGGGTACGCTCAGGCTATGCGGGCCGCCATGCGTCAAGATCCGGACATAATCTCGTGCGCAGAGATCTCTGACTTGGAGACAGCGCAAGCGGTCGTGCAAGCGGCCCTTACCGGTCACCTTGTTCTGGCAGTGCTGCACGCCCCTGATGCGCCCAGTGCCGCTCTAAGGCTCAGTGAAATCGGCATCGAGCCGTACCTTGTTCCCATGGCGCTCGAAGGGATCGTTTCTCAGCGTCTTTTGCGGAAGATCTGCCTGAACTGCGCCAGGCCTTCTGAGCTCGACCCTGTTGCGAAGGAAGCCTTTGAAGAAACGGCTGCTCCGGTCCCGATCTACTACAAAGGCGCTGGATGCGAGCAATGTCGGGGATCAGGGTACAGGGGCCGCACAGGAGTTTACGAGATCCTGCCAAGAGACAACCATATTCTCGGTCTTATCGCACAAAGCGCCTCTCCAGAGGAAATCCGTCAGGAGATGCTGCGCCTTGGCTGCCCCACGCTCCGCCAGGCGGCCTTGCAGCTCGCTGCCGAAGGCGTCACGACTGTCGAGGAGGCTCTACGGGCAACAGCAGGAGTGTGAGTCAAGAGCCGCGACAGCTCATGGGGCAGGAGGAATCGCTAACCTGTGAAGAATTGATCTTCCTATGAAATTGATTGAGGGCGAAAGTGGAGTGAGGGATTCTCCAGCCCTTACTATCCCAACCCAATGCACTTGACCACGATACGGCGTCACTCCAAACCTTTTCAAGAGATGAAATTCTGCATTTTGCACGAATGGGAAGGTGGAATGACTTGGGCGCCCTGCCAATCCGCTCAAGGAGGATGTCAGGAAATAAGCAGCAGTTTGTGCCTGGATCCTGAGCAGATGTGACAATCTTGCCAGAATCTGGGCATAAACTTGACGGGAGACAAAGGTTTTTTTTGGGCGATTTTTCGGGAGAGACGAGTTGACTCTTCAATGCGGGCAGAAAGTCTGAAGTAGGCGAAATGAAAACCATGCCACAGAAAGCTGACTCACAGTTTGCGGACAAAATATGCATTAAATTCGTTACGGAAATTGCCGAGAAGGTTTACCAGGGCAGTCGCGACTTTCGTGTTACACTGTTCGTGAGGGGAAAGGACCCCAATCATATCGAACCTCTCTATCGCTGGTTTTCCGGGAAGGCCCAGAAATTGTCTGAACCGAGAATTCAATTTCCCCCGGGCAAACCTGTAGCTGGACTAGCCTGGCAAGAACCCGGAAAAGTGTTTGTCCTGAAGCTGCCTGAATTTAAGACTGATGAAGAGGTCGAAAAGTACTACAAAGGCCTCGGATTATCGGAGGAAATCGCGAGAAAGTTCCGTTGCGGTCATATGATAAAATTCCGAAGCGTACTCTGTCTTGGGCTGCACGAAAATAAGGATGACTTACCAATAGTTCTCAGCGTTGACTCAAGGTTGGCACAGGGCTTCGTTATGGAAAATCCTAAGAGTGAAAAAAAACTGAGAAACGCCGCTCCCCTGAGGGACGTTCTTCGAAGATTCGTTCCCAGGTTGCGAAAACATTTAACAAGAGAATAAAAGGAGGAGTACAAGCGGTGGCAGTGACAACTGGCGCGAAGCGCCGTGAGGAGGAATTTGACTCTCTGACGCTTGTGGACACCTTTGGGGTACCAGATTTCAAGGATCCCGGGGACTTACTCGCAAGCAAGCACAACTTTTGTTCTCAAGGCAAGAGGCGGTCGGCACGTCGGCAGGTGACTGCCAATTCAACTGAGGAACGTTTTAAGATGCTCGCTCAAGCCTGGAGACGTGATGCACAGTTCATTTCGTCTGTGACTGAAATGGCTATGCATCCCGCCTACCAACAGATTATTGGGATGGGCAGGGAAGCCCTGCCGCTCATCCTAAGGGAGCTTTGGAACAAACAAGACCATTGGTTCTGGGCTCTGAAAGCTATCTCTGGAGGAGATCCAGTTCCCCCTGAGCACCAGGGAAAACTCGACAAGATGACTGAAATCTGGCTGCACTGGGGCAAGCAAAATCGCTACATATGAATCCTGATCTTGAGGAAGCATTTCCCAGGCTGACTTCAGGCGACTATCGCATCACCAGCCCTCACTCTCCAAAATACAATTGCATCGCATGGGCAGCAAATGACTCCGCAAGATGGTGGTGGCCGGATCAAATGATGCAGTATTACTGGCCTCCAAGAGTACCGCGTCAGGAGAACCTGATAGCATTTCTAGCGGCATTTCAAGAGCTTGGTTACTTTCCATGCAAAATTGCAGCACTTGAAAAAGGCTTCGAGAAGGTAGCCATCTACGTAAGCTCCGATGGCAAACCCACCCATGCAGCCAGGCAGCTACCTGACGGTAAGTGGACAAGCAAGCTGGGTACGCGAGAAGACATTCAGCATAAGTCGCTTAAGTGTCTGGAAGGCTCCCGGTACGGCGAAGTTGCCGCGATTCTGAGGCGCAAAGGGGGACACCCCTCCTTTCCGGTGGATTGATCCAAACAGCCTGCGGGGTTTCGAGGGCTTTCGGTGGTCCTTTTACAAAACGCTCTGGGTGCTCCTCATAGGCTCGAAGGAGCCGTTCGTATCGGACGGCAAGGACCTGAGCCGCTTGGCCGAAATGGACAGTTTCCGGCGTAAGGTATGCGATACCGGAATGATAATTGGCAGTGTTGTACCAGTGGAAAAATGAACGACAGAAACCCTGAGCACTTTCCAGCGAATCAAGTCGTTCAGGGAACTCGGGACGGTACTTCAGGGTTTTGAATTGGCTTTCAGAAAAGGGATTGTCATTGCTTGCATACGGGCGGCTGTTCGTTTTCGTGACCCCCAGATCGGCGAGAAGCTGTGCGAGGAGTTTTGACTGCATGGAAGGACCCCTGTCTGAGTGAAGGGTCAATTGTCCTGGCTCAATCCCCTGCTTGGCACAAGTCTCGTTGATGAGCAGTTTAGCCAAGTCGGCACTCTTCCGTTGGGCTACGATCCAGCCAGGTACATAACGACTGAAGACGTCGAGGATCACATAGAGATAAAAATAGGTCCATTTCACGGGTCACAGAAGCCTGGTTATGTCCCAGGACCAGACCTGATTCGGACCCGTGGCCAAAAGTTCGGGTTTCTGGTAATGAGGATGAGACAGTTGATTCCTTCTTTCTCTCACCTCATCGTGCACTTCCAGGATGCGGTACATGGTGCGGATCGAGCAGTGGTAGGCGCCTTCCCCTAACAGAGTGTAATAAACCTCTGCCGGCGCCAAATCGATAAATCTCTCACTATGAAGAGCATCCAGTACATTTAGACGCTCCTGAATGCTCAAGGCGCGCGCAGGACTGGGGCGGGGTTTCTTGGGCCTGGGAGGGCCCGGACGCATATCCCGATAGAAAGTGGATCGGGCCACTCCCAAACCATTACAGGAGGCCATGACTCCCACCTGTGGAGCAAGCTCCCTCACTTCTGCCATCAGAGGTTCCCTCCAGGAGGGTTCTTCTCCAGACCGAACAGCTCCGAGCGTTTTTTTTGAACCTCGATGATCTTCTCCGCCTTCTCCAACTCCCGTCGCAGCCTGGCATTGTCTCTTTCTAACTGGGTCAGTTTATTTGCCAAGGGATGCTTCGGCTCCGACTGGCGACCCCGTTTCTTCGGCTCCAGGCCGGAAAGCGTTCCCGTCTCTCTCTCCCTGCGCCAGCGAGTCAAGGCAGTCCAGTAAAGGCCCTCCCTTCGTAAAAAGGCTCCAATTTCTCCAGAACTCATAGAATCCACAGCCCTGAGTATGCTCAGTTTATAAGCCGCACTAAATCTACGGCGGACGGGCTTCTCTACCACTTCAGGATCGCTGCCTTCCCTCGCTCCATTACCTCCAGACTGAACACGAAACCGTTCTTGAATATCATTCCTGGATTCTTCCACGATCATCATGCTCCATATCCTTTCTCCGCCCTCTCAGTTCATTACATTCTTCAGGACTACTACCTTAAATTCTCGTGGGGAGATTGTCTCACTCTATCTTAGCACAGAG
>JACPDT010000139.1 GCA_016183865.1 Armatimonadota bacterium
CACCGCTTACGATTTCAGGAAGGCCCGCTTCCCACAGAAGAACTAAAAAAAATCAGTCCGTTTGCATGATTTTTTCGATTGATGCCGAATAGCGCTCTTATGGAGGACAAAGAGCAGCCTGTCATCGGCCCTTCACCGATCTCCGCCATACCCGAAGCGGCGTGGGAGGCAACGCCTCCCATCGTCCGGGATCTGGTCCTTCTCCTTCTCAGGCGTCTGAGCGAACTCGAAGAGGAGGTTCGTGAGCTTCGTTCCCGCTTGAATCAAGATTCATCGAACTCCTCGAAACCCCCTTCGTCGGACCCGCCGTGTAGGGCGAAGAAGAAGAGAGGGCAAAGGTCTTCCGGACGGCGCCGCGGCGGAAAGCCAGGGCACACAATCCTCTGACATACAAGAATTGGGCCTGGTTTTGCATCCACCCCCTTCAATGGTCGCCGACCTTTGACGTAGTCGACGGGGACAGTATTGAATCGAGGCTATTCGACTCGTTCCTGATTGCGGCCTCTGCCGGCTGCTGTGGGAGGTTCCTGGGCGTCCCCGACACGACCTGTAGACATTCCATTGAACAAGTGCTATAATTAGACCTGTTAAGGACACCTGTAAGGGGGGCTTCATGAGCATGAGCACCAAGTTCTCCGAGGACGTCATCCCGTTGAGCGATCTGAAGGTGAACCCCGGTAAGGTGGTCTCGCACGTTAATGAGACGCACCGGCCTGTCTTGATCACGAGCAGGGGCCGCGGGGTGGCCGTGGTCCGGGCACTCAAGGATTATGAAGAAGAAGCCGAGGAGCGGACCTTTTTGCAGGGAGTGGTAAAGGGGCTGATGGATCTGGCGGAAGGCCGCGAGATATCCCTGAGCGAGGCAAAAAAACGCCTCGGCCTGAAGTAGTCCCGTGGGCGAAAAGGCACGGATAACCTTTGCAGTGTCCGCGATCAAAGACCTTGAGGACATGCGGGCGTATTACTCCGGGGAAGGGGCGCCTGAGGTTGGGGACCATCTCACTACCAAGATTATCGCCAGGGTGGAGCGTCTGAGCGTGCATCCGCTCAGCGGCCGCGTCGTGCCTGAGTTTCATGTCGAGCATCTGCGAGAGATCATCTACCCGCCTTTCCGGATCGTTTATCGTCACAGCAAGAATAAAGTGCGCATTGTTCGTATCTGGCGAAGTGAAAGACTCCTGAGAATGCCGTGATGCCGATTGAGAACAAGCTGTTCAGTCGGGCGGCCAAGGCCAACGGACTTGCACAATTTAGTTCCGGTTCCAACGCGCTCATCGGGAAAGATATTCCTCCCCTTCCTTTCTCGGTATCGTAGGGAGGACCTCGAAGGCTGGGAGATTGAGCCCTGTGTCCCTGCCGGTGGCATCCAAAGCTGAGTTACGCACTTTTCGCTCGCACGACTAAATCAACTTCGCAATCAAGAATATTCAAGAGAGCAAGCATCTGATCAATGGACTTCCGATAATTTGTCTGATCCAGCAGATGATAAAGCTGAGAGGCAGATGTGTTCAAACGGCGTGTAATCTCGCGCCTTCTCAATGGGCTTTTTTTGACTCGCTTCTGAGCCTCGAGAGTGAGTTTGTATAAGAGGATGTCTCTCACGTAGGAAGGATCACGGTTGTACTCAAGAACCTGCTCGATATGAACAGTTCCTTCGCGTCCAGACTCAAGGGTATAGGTGAAACCCTCAGATCCCAACTCGGTGTCAACACGAACGTCCGACACATTATCGTCCGAAGTCTCCGGCTTTTCAATCTTGGCGTATGGAAACCAATACATATCATCCCGAGTTTTTACCTCGAATCCTTTTTTCCGGTTGTCAAAACTGACAGATTTAATCTTCATATCAATTCCTCAGCCTGCAACTCACGGATAAGCTCGACAACCCTGTGGGACGGTTTTCCTTTCATCGGCTTCCCGTTTTCCAAATCCCATTTCACAACAAGCTTTCCGTCTTTGTAAACATGCACATGTCCAGGTCCGTGGTCGCCTTTCCAAGTGAAAAAGACAAACCCGCCACGTTTAACCTTTCCCATCTATATATGTTACCCTGCGTGGTACCACTTGTCAAGTGTTTTTCAAATTCCTCTCACAATTGCAGGCATTGTCAGCAGTCCTGAATACATCTGGGTCATGCGGAACAGAGAATATATCATGCCTGATCCGGAGGTATTCGGGGTTCTGTTTGTGCCGCAGGATAAAGCGGAGCGCCTTTTGCGCAAACCCGGAAACATCAATGAGATCGTAGTCTGCGTGGATTCCCCCAGTGCGAGAAGAAGAGTCCTGCTGCAGGCCAAAAAACTCCTGGCCGTTTTCGGGATCATTGAAGCCATACCAAGGGAGCAGCAGTCCTCTCACGAGCTTCTTGAAAAGGATATTCAAAGTTTCCGGGCCCTTTCAGTGCTTTTTCCCTTCCTCTTTTTTGTCATATCCGGCCTGAGCATTTATGCTCTTATCAACAGGATGCTCATCACACAGCGCCCTCTAATAGGCATTCTGATGGCCTGGGATTCCCGACTAAACGCATTCTCTTCCGCTCTCTCGGGTTCTCACTTCTGGTGGGTTCTCTTGGATCTCTTCCAGGTCTTCTTCCAGGCCACATCCTGGGTGTTGCCTCTACGAAGCTTTATGTCAGTGTCCTGGGCATCCCGTATCTGGCCATCCATATACATTATGGAGATCTGCTGACAGGACTCTGCCTGGGGGCAATGAGGACAATCCTGGCAGGCTTTCTGGCGGTTCTGAGCATTCGGAAACTTCGCCGGGTGGAGGCTATATACGCGGAAATATCTACAAGAGGAATACAGCCGATTCTGGAAAAGCTCATCCCCGCCCTGAGCAGACTTCCATTTTTCTGGAAAGTCCCTGTCCGGAATTTCTTCAGAAGGAAAATGAACCTGGAGACCCTGACACGGGAGAGGAGCGCCTGAAAGGTACGTTTGGGAGAGGTCCTGAAAGAAACTCCAAGAATACGGGGCCAAGAAGGCCCAGGAGTTGGGCGTCGAGAGCGACGAGGATATTGAACGCCTGATCGACGAAGGCAGGGTGTAGCTCCTTGATGCGCGTAGTCATGGACGCCAACGTGCTGATGTCCGCTTTGCTGTTCGGCGGGAAGCCCTCCCTGATTGTGGATATGGCCAAGGAAGGACGTGTGGAGCTCTTTGTTTCCCCCTTTATCCGACAACCGCATCCTGGAATGTGCCGTTGAGGCCCAAGCCGTTGTTCTCATTACAGGCAATATGAGAGATATACGGCCTTTAGGCAGATATGAAGGCGTAAAAATGATGACCCTCGCTTGTCAATAGCCAGTTTGGGTGCGAAAGCAGGGAAAGTGTCAATGCGCGACATGGTAGAAGTGGAAGTTCGTTTGCGGTGGGCCCTGAAATTGCAGTAGTTGTTCGAAACGGGAGTCAGAGATCACTGCCCTTGCTTCACATCCTGCAATGAGTTATAATGATTTTGGAGAAGAGATTACCTGTGAGGTGCCGTCGGCGTGAGTCTGCACTCAATTGAACCGTACATATCAGCCTGGCGTGCCCGTTTCAAACGGGACGCAGAAGTGCTGTCAAAGCGCAGGGAAGAAGCGATGGAAGCTGCTCAGATTGCTGCGCAGATACTGATCAAAAGTTACGATGTTGAAAAGGTATATCTTTTCGGTTCAGTTCTTAGGCCCGAGCAGTTTGGGGAACGGTCGGATCTCGATCTGGCGGTAGTGGGTCTCGCTCCCGAATTGTATTTTGAAGCCCTCGCGCAACTTTGGAAACACAAACCGAAAGGACTGAATCTGGATCTCGTTCCCTTCGAGGATGCGAATCCGCTCTTCCGTGAGCGAATCTTACAAGAAGGGATGCTGTTGGATGAAAAAAAACGGTTTCGCGATTCTCCAGGCCGAGATTAAGCACGAATCGCAAAATTTGGAGAGGCTCTTAGGGGAAATGGAAGGAGTACTGGCCATCCCTGAACCTTCCTCTCTGGAAGTGAGAGCCGCGGGCAGTATTCTCCATGACTTCTATTCGGGGATAGAGAAAATCTTTAGAAGGATCTCTTCAAACCTGGATGGAGACATGCCGTCAGGGGAAGATTGGCATCTGGAACTCCTGGAACGCATGTCTCTGGCAGTCGAGGGGCTAAGACCATCCGTCATTAGTGAGGGCGCCAAGTCCAAGCTGTCTGAATTCTTAAGATTCAGGCATCTTTTCAGAAATATCTATGGCTTTGAGCTCAAGTGGGAGCCTTGCAAGC
>JACPDT010000140.1 GCA_016183865.1 Armatimonadota bacterium
CCTGGCCGCCCAGCTTGCCGGAGTTCCGCTGGTGCTCCATACGGTTCACGGCCTGGCACTCCATAGCTGCCGCAGTCGTTTCCTCCGTTGGCTCTATCGCTCACTGGAGACGATTGCCGCCCTGTGGGCGGATCATCTGATTGCCGTTTCTCCGTTTCTCGGCAAGGCCGTCATCGAAGAGAAGATCACTCAAGGCGCCAAAGTGACCGTTATCTGTCACGGATTGGACCTGTCCCAGTATGAGAACCTGCCCGGTCGCCGGAAAAAGAGGGAAGATCTCGGTCAGGCCCAGGACGCCATAATTCTGGGTGCGGTCGGAAGGCTGGAGAACCAGAAGGGTCATCAATATCTCCTGTGCGCCTTGCCCCAGGTGGTGAGCCGCTTCCCAAAGGTGCAGCTCATTGTGGCAGGAGATGGAGCAAAACGGCGTCATTTGGAAAAACTTGCTTCCAGGCTCGGAATTCGGCGGAATGTCCACTTCCTGGGTTTTCGCGAGGATATTCCGGAGATTCTGTCCGCCCTCGATCTCCTGGTGGTTCCTTCTCTGACCGAGGGTTTTGGGATGTCCCTTCTGGAAGGCATGGCATCCAGGCTTCCCACCGTGGCCAGCAAGGTAGGCGGAATCCCCGATGTGGCGGAAGACCAGAGCGCCACCCTGCTGGTCCCCCCAGGAGACTCCGAGGCGCTGGCCTCGGCCATCAGGGAGATTCTGGAAGACGACGTGCAGCGAAAGGCCATGGGGGAGGCCGGGTATCAGCGGGTCGTAAAGTATTTTCAGCTCAAGGACATGCTGGAAGCGACATCCTCCCTTTACGAGCGGCTCTCCCGCGAAAAGACCGGAAGCCCCGGAGCGGTCGTTGCGTCTCCGGAACGCAGTCTCAAGCCGACTCCCCGCGCCTGGAAAACTCTGCATCTTACCACCATTGACTCTACTGCTTATTGCTTTTTGCGATCCTGGTTCAGAACCCTGAAAGACCAGGGACACGAGGTTTCGCTCTGCTGCACGGCGGGAAATTTCGGGAAATTCCTTGAAAAGGAAGGGGTCAGACTCATCCACGTGCCCATTGCCCGTCGGATCCATCTCCTTCAAGATCTCTTGAGCCTTTTCCGCCTTTTGACTCTCATGCGAAGTGAGCGGTTTGACATTGTCCATACCCATACATCAAAGGCAGGGTTTCTGGGACGCCTCGCAGCAAGGCTCAGCGGCGTTCCTCTTGTGCTTCACACGATCCACGATCTGGCCCGCAACTCAACCCGCAATCCCCTTCTGAAGGGCTTTTATGGCTTGCTTGAAAGGATCGCCGCCCGGTGGGCCGACCATATTGTCACTGTTTCCTATGCCAACAAGGACGAAATCTGCCGTATCCGTCTCTTTCCCGAAACCAAGCTCACAGTGGTTCGCGAGGGCATTGACATGGATCAGTATCGCGCAACCGTTTCCCGTGAAGAGAAGCGCCGCCAACTCGGCCTTTCTCCCGACGTGCCCCTGGTGGGGATGGTCGGCCGTCTGGAGCCCCCGAAGGGACATACGTATCTCCTGAAAGCCGTGCCCCAGGTGCTTCGGGAAGCTCAAGACGCGCATTTTCTCATAGTGGGGCAGGGATACTTGAGATCATCTCTTGAGAAAGAAGCCCGCAAGCTCCGCATTGACCACAGGGTGCATTTTCTCGGGTACAGGGAAGACATGTGGGAGATACTCTGCGCCCTGGATTTGTTCGTGCTCCCCTCACTCTGGGAAGGGCTCGGCATCGTTTTGCTGGAAGCCATGGCGTTCCGTCTTCCCATAGTCAGCACAAGGGTAGGTGGGATTGTGGATGTAGTTCTCCACGGCGAGACCGGTCTCATGGTTGAGGCAAGAGACCCCGAAAGCCTGGCGCAAGCCATCATCGAGCTCCTGAAGGACAGGGAGCGGGCGCGCCTGATGGGGGAAAAAGGGTACCAGCGGGTTGTGGCCGAGTTCAAGGATCGGACGGCCAATGAGCAGATGCTGGCCCTTTACGAGAAGCTGGCCCGGGAACGAGGGTTGTGATCCACTTGGTGAAGTCAGCGGAAAAGCCGCTCTGCCCGCTCCTTGTAAAAAGTCCAGTCCGGTTTGAGCATGAGGGAACGGAGAGCGGTCATTGCCTCTGCCTTACGAGGTCCTGTCCTGCCCCGCTTTTCCAGAAACAGCGGGAGGAGAAAGAGGCAGTCAAAGCGGCTTCTGAGCCAAGTGGATAAATAGCCTCTTTTCAGCGATTCCAGGAAAAGGGCGGATTCCACAAGGAGGATGGAAGGAATGCTTTGCAGGATCAGGGGCCAGGGGAAGTTCTTGGCCAGGCATAAGAGCGAATTGCGCAAAGTGAAATAAAAGTACTGTCTGCTCTTGGCGGGAAGATTCCCCCGCTCTGACTGAGGATTCAACGTGGCGCCCCCCATGTGATATACTACGGCGTTCCGGCAGAAAGCGCACCCGTACCCTTTCATCCGTGCCCTGAGCGCAAGATCCACGTCCTCATAATAGAAGTCGTAATCCTCGTCCCATCCGCCGATTTCCTGGACCACCGATTTTCGATAAAGACATGCGCTTCCTGCGGGACCCAGAAGCACAGTGCGATCCGGAGGCGCCTCCTCAACGGGCCGCCCTCCCAGATAGTTCTCCGCTCTGCCGTCTGTTCTCACACAGAGTCCGACCGAGTCTATGAGTGTTCGGAAATGGAAAGAAAGGACAAGAGGGGCACAGGAGCCCAATCCAGGGATCCATTCCATCTCCTTGAGGCAATCGGGATGCACTTCAGTATCGTTGTTCAGGAAGAAAAGCAGGTCACCCTTCGCGATCCTGATTCCCGCATTGCAAAGGGTAGAGATGCTTTTCTGGGTCTCCATGGCCGTTACCCGCACCCAGTCGTATTTAGAGCGGAGAAGATCCAACGAACCATCCCATGAGTGGTTGTCCACCACAATGACCTCATAGTCCGAATGGTTCTGCCCGGCAAGGGAATTGAGACAGGTGGGGAGCAGGCTCTCCCCGTTTCGATTAGGTATGATAACTGAGATCATGACGCACCCGACATATCAGCTCAAGTAATCTTCCTTCCATATTCTTATGTCGGCCATGGGATAATGCCTTACGTTCAATGTATAGAAACCGGCCTTGGTGGATCTGGCTGTGGCGGCAAGGAGTGAATCCCCAAGCTGCAAGCCGTGACTCTTGCGGAACTTGCGCAAGTAAAGTCCGGCGATTTTTCCGATTTCGTCGTCCACTGGGACGCATCGCATGGTTTGGAAAAGACGGTTGGTCTTTTCCTCCTCGCCTTTGCGCATTCCCTGAAAAATCTCTGCTCTCGTGACAGGTGAGTAAAGAAAGACATGCCCCTCGCCAAACAAGCCCTCCAAAGATTTGAGAACACCAGGATTGCCTCTCAAGACTTCAATCAGCACATCAGTATCAAGGAGAAAATCGCTCATCTCCTCGAAAACCTTTCCAAACGCCTGTCCTCACGGAGGTTCCCCAGATAGTCCTCTGTATTTCCGAGATCACGCCTGTTCTTCCAGATTCCAGCCGCGGCATTCAGGGCATCCAGAAAGCTTTCGGCACTTTTCCCTGCATAGACCTTGTCAACGGCATCCCTGATCAATTGCGCCATCGTGACTTGCCTTTTTCGGCTCAACATCTGCAGGAGCTGCCACTCATTGTTTGATAGGTATATTTGTGTCCTCTTCAAGGAACTGTCACCCCTGATGTATATTATACATTATGAGTTTCCTTCTGTCAAGGAACAAAGAAGGGTTTCTCCGTGAAGGTTTGAAGAGTCTCCCGTGGAGCCGGGCTTCTGATCCTTCCAGAACCTTGAAACAGGGAGAGCTGATTTGACGATCAAGGCAAAAAAACGGGTACTGATCATTTCCCGGGATACCATTGATGATAAAATGGCGGGCCTGGGAATTCGCTACTGGGAGATGGCCTCCCTTCTCGCAAGACACGGCCATCCGATCACACTTGCAATCCCCAACAAAGCCTCCATCCAGGCTGATTTCCCAGTGGTTCAGACAGGATGGAGAAACATCGCCCCCTTGATCAGCCGGCACGACATAATCATTTGCTTTCTCCACAAACCGTATACCATGCCTTCTCTGCTTTGGGGCGGGAAATGGGTGATTCTGGATTTCTACAACCTCTTTGTCTTTGAAGTGCTCCACAACCTGTCTCAAGTCGTAAACTACAAGAAAGCATCCTCCATTCATCGCAAGGAGCTTGCCATGAACCTTGCCGTGGCCGACATGATTGCCTGCTCCAATGAGAGACAGAGAGATTTTCTGATCGGCCTTCTCTTCGGAGGGGACAAGGTGACTCCTGAGCTTTACGGGCAGGACCCGTCCCTTCGCTCTCTGGTAGCGGTCGTACCCCACGGAATTCCGGCAGAGGTCCCGAAAAAGGGCGCCAACAGGCTGCGGGGAATCCTGCCAGGCGTATCTGAGAAGGATTTCCTTCTTCTCTGGGCAGGGGGGCTGTGGAACTGGTCCGATCCCCTTTCCCTCATCCGCGCCATGGCACTGATCAAAGAAAGTCATCCCACGATCAAGCTCGTCTTCCTGGGCACAACCCATCCGAATCCGATCATAGGAGAACCGGATATGGCCCGGCGCGCCTTCCAGCTTTCCGAGGAGCTGGGTCTTGCGGGAAGGACGATCTTTTTCTTGGAAGGATGGTCGCCGTACTCGGAAAGACACGACTATTTCCTGGAAGCGGATCTCTCTGTTTCCGTTTTTCCGAATTCCTGCGAAACCACTTATGCTACAAGAACACGGTTCTTTGACTGCCTCTGGACAGGTCTCCCTGTCCTCACAACAGAGGGGGATTGGGCGGCTCAGGAGGTCTCACGAAAGGAGCTGGGACTTGTAGTTTCCTGCTGCGACCCATCCGCGATCGCCCGGGCAGTGGTGAGATCAGCGGAAGACGAGGGACTCAGGAAGGAATGGCGGCAAAATATCTCCTGCCTTCGGGAAGATTACCGATGGGAAAAGGTTCTTGAGCCCATTGTCCGGTTTTGCGAAGATCCGAGGCATGTACGCAAACCTGCATGGCCGAAGCTGTTGCCTTCCATCGGCCGGCTTTATCTGGAAAAACTTTTCTCCCGGGAGTACCTCAAGGCCGCCCGCATCAAGCTCATGGGCACGCAGGCCCCCGGCTGACCTCCCGAAAGATCTCGGCAAGTCTTTTTGCGAGATTCTTGCGGCTGAATCGTTCCAGCGGCTCGGTCAGATCAGGATTGGGGAAGTCCCCGGCCTGCCAGGTCGTCCAGACCCGATCCAGAGCCTCCAGAATCTCCTGCTCTTTTTCCACATCTGCGATGGTTCCCAGACGATACTGCTCAATCAGTGCCCGGGCGCCCGATTCACCCTTGGGGATGACCGACAGCATGGGCCGCCTTGCCGCGATGTATTCGAAGAGCTTGCATGGCGCCAGATGCTTTCCCCTGAAAGTGTTTTCGAAAGTGAGGAGCAGGAAATCCGCCTGCCGGCAAATCTGCACGATTTCACGATAGGGGAGATGGGGGTGGAATTCAATGCATTCGCCCAGTCTTACAGTCCAGTATTCACGGTCCTCGAAGAATTTTCCGTAGAATTTCACCCGGAGCTGTTTTTTCCGATCGGGATGGAGACTCAGCCATTTTTCGACAGCCCGCAAAAACGGGGTTGAGCTGAGGCCCGGTTGCCCCAGAGACCCCGCATAGACGATTGACAGGGCAGGGGTCTTCCGGTAGCATGCGATGCCATTGAATGCCTCCGGATCATATCCGTTCCAAAGAGTCTCGAATTTCCGCGCCCATTCGGGATATTTTCGCATATAGTCTTCCGTGATGGGCTGTGTCGCGCACGTAATCTTGTCTGCAAAGCGAAAGGCCCGGGCTTCCAGATTGGCTTCAACCCTGCTTTTCCAGGGGGAGCGGACCTTCTCAAAAAATGGATTGATTGTCCATTCATCCCGCATGTCAAGCACCAGAGGGATGTCATGGTACTTTCTTTTCAGAGTCTCGGCGAGGAGCAAGAGGGCGAAAGGCGGCGCAGTAAGGAAAACAGCATTCGGTTTTTCTCCCTGACCCACAAGCCGCATGAGGAAGCCCCGGACGGCATATGTCCAAGAAATCCAGTATACTGTGCCGAAAAAAAAGTTCAGGAGGCGCCTGATGATCGGCAGTCGTTTTTCCAGGGGCGCCGTAAGCCTGGAAAGATCCCATTTCCACGGCCTATGAACGGCTACCCCCTTCATCTCGGCCGCCATCCCCTCATCCCTGGGGTCTCCGGCCATGAACGGTCCTGCCACCACTGTAGGGGTTATGTCGAAAAAGGGGAGATACTTGGCGAAGAGCGCCGCCCGGATGGCTGTACTGCCACCCGATGGAGGGAATTTGTATGTGATCAAGAGCACTCCGCCTTTTTTCACAGGATCCTCCGCACAGGGTTCCCCACATAGGTTCCCGCCTCATCAATCCTTCGGATCACCACAGATCCCGCCCCGATCACCGAATTCCCCGCTATGACGATGTTGTTTGAAAGAACGCAATTGCTCCCAATGAATGCGCCCTCTCCAACAAGGCATTCCCCGTTCAGAATGGACCCGGTGGAAATGTGACAATGGTCCCCAACCTTGCAGTCGTGCTCGATGATGGCGCAAGTATTGATGATGCAGTTTTTTCCGATTTCCGCGCCCGCGTTCACGTGCGCCCCGTGCATCACTATGGTTCCTTCCTGAATTCGCGCATGTTTCGATACATCGGCAAGGGGTGAAATGATCACAGGTATCTCTACCCCCAAAGCCTTGAGCTTTTCGAAGAGTTCTTTTCTTTTTGAGCCACTCTTGATCTGACCGATGGTAATGAAGAAAGTCTTGTGCTCACCTGCCAGAGTATCCAGCTCCTCGTCTGAGGCGAGTATCTCATATGCCAGAACCCTTGTTCCGACTTTGCCCCTCTTGTCAACGATGCCCGCTATCCTGTAGGTGTTCTCCTTTTCGATCACATCTATGCACGATCTGCAGTGGCCGCCTCCTCCGATGAGAATGAGTTCCTTTTTCATGTTTTCCTGACCGCATCTTTCAGCGCCGCACAGACCCGGTATATGTCCTCTCTTGAGTTCAGTGTGGAGCACGGCAGGCAGAGACTCCCTTCGTAAATCTTGTATGAATTCCTGAAACTCCCCTTTCCGCGGGGCTTGCAGTGCGGGAATTCAGTGACAGGCACGAAAACCCTTCTCGAAGGGATCCCCCTTGCTTTCAACACATTCTGGATCATTTCGCCGATACTCGACATATTCGATTCATCGAGGCATATTTTTCGCGATCTCACTTTCGGATGTCTCCATTCCATGTGGGGGCCACTTTCAGTATTCTATTGACCACAAGCTTGATTTCGCCGGATCCAAGGAGTATCCAAATCACGAAAAAGGCGCCGACAACCAGGAACATAGATTTGAGAATAGTTACGGGATAGGCTGACTCAATATTTGAGGGGAGAATAAGCCCCGCCAGGCAGACAACGAGGCCGACAGTCACTGCACCCAGCAAGTTCAGCCATTTGTGGGGAACAGGGTAATATCTTTGGCTAAGAACCATGTAGAGACTAAAAGTCAGTGAGGCGCTTATCAAAGTTGCAAGTGCCGAGCCGGCAATGCCCATGACAGGAATCAAGGTTAGATTCAAAAAGGTATTACTGAGGGCTGCCGCGACGTGGATCAAAGCGACTATCCTGGTTCTTTTCAATATGTCCAGACCCGGTGCAAAGATGTACATAGTGAACAATAATGATGATACGGACAGAATCGGGATAACTTTCCAGGCGGAATAATATCGCGGTGTCGCAAAAATCCGCAAAATCTCGTGCGAAAAAAGGGATAGAGTTGCAACCATGGGAATGGCCGCCGCGAGAAAATATCTGAATATTCTGGACAGGTCACCCGGTGTGGATGCCTTTTTGTAATTGCTGTAAATCAGCGGCGTTAACGCACTGTTAAAGCCGACCATCAGCAGACTGACTACTGCCGCAAAGCGAAAGCCAATACCATAGAGGCCCACATCACTCATGGTCATCAGATGTTTTATTGCAATTCGATCAACATAATGAGCGACAAAGACCCCGATCCCCGAAGGCACAAGAGGTAGAGAGAATGAGAGCATTTCTTTACACTTGTTCCATACAAAGACAGGCTTGAGACTTTTTCTTGTAAAGAGGCACGACATACCTCCTCCAGCGGCTGCCCCGGCAATCTGTCCGTAAAAAACCCCTGCTATTCCTACTTTCATAACGACCACTAGAAAGCCGGCCACAGCCGCCGTGACTAAAGTGAATACGATATTTGATATTACATAGTTCTTGACTTTCAATTGCCATCGCAGCAGATTTTGAAGGAAGGAAAAGATGCTATTCAGGACAATTGCAATAATTGCCAGGCGGATAACATGTTGCCATTTCAACGAGTCAATGAGTAACAGGGTCAAGGAATCGGAAAAGATGGATGCGAAAAGAGCAAATACGCCGAAGGCCCCCAGGGTAAACCATAACCCACTGGAGGCGTAGGCTATTCTATCTGCTTCGGACTTCGCTTCAGGATAAAAGCGAGCGATACCCTGGGATATTTCGAGGGCGACCGTAAGATTTGTGATGGTCGCGAAGACAGCTATCATATCAATGGCGCCATAATCCTCCGGCAAGAGCACTCTGGTATAAAGGGGAACAAGGATCAAAGAAATGCCCTGGGAGAGAAGATGGGATGCACCATAGATGGTGCTGTCCTTGAGAAGTTGACGAAGCATCAAGACCTCTCCGAGCGAACAAACTCGACAAACCTACGCTCTAAATCCGTCTTATCGGAAAGTTGAAGGGCTCTTACACTCCCTTGCCTGATTGTGCGATGCACCAGGGCTTTCGCTTTTTCTTCGGATAATCCCCAGCCATGAAGGTATCGGATTTCTTTAGGATCATAGAGCCAGTTGTCCGGATAACCTCCCTTAAGCAAGATGAGATATCGTTCAGCTACTTTTTTTGCCGACCACTGTTTCTTAACAAATTCTTTTGCACGATTCCCAAGCTCTATTCTGTATGCTTCATCAATAATCAGCTTCTCAATTGCTTCTTCGATTCCATCAGGGTGACAATAGTGAACAGGCGGAATGCTCTCTGCAGGCAGGTTCCCCCAGTCATAAGCATTTGCATATCCACTGACGATGGCTGGTTTTCCGAAATGAGCCGCCTCTACTGCAAACCCTGCCATGGCGGTATCAGAGTAGAGTTCGTCAATAACAAAATCGCACCTGGACAATTCGTCAAGAACCTGCGCATTGGGTTTCCCAATGATCTCAATCAGTTCGATCGAGTGACCTCTTATTTGTAGATTTCTTATCCTTTCACGAATTATCTCTGTTCCTTTTCTTTCCGGATCAGAAGGTGCGTGAAGAATTCGCAATTTATTCTTACCATGACCTGAATCCGCAGTTTTGGCGTCATTTATTGAACGAGGAAACCCCATTCGCATAAACGGGATGAATTGACGTTCGTGAAAATGGGAACTTGGCGGGTGACTTATTATGATGTCTGCATATTTTTCTATTTTTCTTATTTGTTTTTTTTGAGTGTCCGACACCCTGACACATTCTTGAATCGGACTGTCAAAGTACCTTCCGCTGATATATGGCGGCCTTGAATCACTTCCAAAAAAAATGTAAATAATGCGCTTTCTGAAGAACTTCAAAATCGGCAAGTCATAGAAATAGAAAAAGGAAGATCTGAAACCAAAGATAAAAACGTCATATTGAAATAATGCCCAAACAAACAAGAGGATTCTGAACAGTTTCCGACAGGGTGTCCAAAAGATGTTTCGAATGATTTTTGACGATGAAAGCGCCTTATAAAACCTTAGAGATCCAGTTGGCGCGTTATTTGCTTCTTCTTGGTATTCATAATCGTGATTTATCAATTCAAAAAAAATTGAATGAGCGCCCAGCTCATCGAATCCTTTCTTGAGTGCAGCATTGTACCCGGCTATCTCACATAAGCCAATAAATATTCGAGCACTGTCTGATCTCATGAGCCTAATTCCTTGCTGTATACTTGAGACAAAAGCTGCGAGGAACCAGATCCATTTTGCACATCAGCCAAAAAAATGATCTCAATCTGACAAAAGTTTGTTTGTAGGTCTTGAAATCTTTGTAGGTCCTGCAAGGCAGCCTCATGATATCCTCAAATTCTTGATCGCTAAAACCCAAACGTTTCTTTACTTCTTCGATCAAATCCGGAGCAATTGTTTTTGGTTCTTTGATTTTTTGCAATGCCTCATCTCGGCTCATTTGGCCGGATCTCACCAGTGCTGAAAACTCGGAATATCTAAGGTCTATGCCAAACTTTCTCGGCAAGTAGTAGTTGTTGGTGAAATAGGCTGTTCTGTTTTCCATGTGATGACCGCCATACCACTGCCATCCAAATTCCTCATGCAAGAACTTTTTTGCATCTTCTTTCTTATAATCGGTATAATACAAGGGACGGATTTTCCTGATCCGATCCAGCATAATCCACTTAAGCCATTTTCCCATCCACAAGTTTGGAAACGTTTTGATTCGACAGGCGCCATAAAGTTTATGGATTGTTTCGACATATTTTGCATCCATGTAAAACCATCCGGGCGGCGAAATTCCTTCCGTTCTGAATGAATGTCCTTCCCATATATATTTTATGCCAAACTTCTCGGCAGCCATGTAGTGGGTCGTTGCCAGGCCAATATCCGCAGGGGTGTCTATTTCGGGGACCGATGCCTTAAAGAAGGACCTGAAAATATCATTATATTCCTTGTTATCTACCACATGAGTGAAAAGATCTATTTTGAGTTTATCCAGCACGGTGTGAATATTCTCAACGGCAATTTTTGAATTCCAGGTATTATCGAAGTGAGCCGCCAGCGGTCTTAAACCCATCTTTTTTGCCAAATATAGCGTATAGGAGGAGTCGCACCCACCGCTTACTCCAATGACTACATTGTAAGGCTTGTTTCTACCGGCAATTTTCATCTTTTCTACAAGCTGATCAAGCCATCTCTTTCCTTCTTCGCCGGTTGGATACAAGAGATCCAATTCTTCGTGTTGTCGGCAATAATTGCATATTCCTTCAGAATCGAAAGAAATGGCCGGAACGGTATTATCGTAAATACATTTCCTGCAACGGTGCGGCGTAATATATTCCTCCATCAAAATAATTGTAATTTTCCAGATGGTTTCCCCTCCCCCCACCTGAGAAAGCCCGGATTCCTTTTCCCGCAACACATTCGCCATCTGCTCCGGCGCCTCCCCCCCTATGGAAAACATCGTTGGCTTGATGGAAGAGGATCTGGTTTCAGGGTTGCCTTCGGAAACAGTCTTCCAACGGGTAAGGGCGTCCCGACAAGTTCTGGGACGAGCCAACCGAGCTCTCCTGTTTTGGATCGAGGAGATTGGGGAGCAGATCTTGAGGCAGATGCCTGGGCGGTCCTGGAGGAAGCTCTTCGAGCAGCGTCCAAAGAAAAGGGAGCGCATTTTGTTTCCAGGAGCAAGCTGGAAGAAGCTCATTGTTGCGGCGAGATCCTGGATTTGCGGGAAAGTGCAGGAGGGGAGATCCAGGTTAGGGGTCCCGCACGGGACCCCTGGACCGACGCTTCCCCATCCGGTCCACGACTCAAACAGGCGATCCCGCCATCGGTTCGTCGCCCTGTCTTCGAGCGAGACAACGGACGCTGCCATACATGGCGATACTCTTGAGTACGACTATGATTAAGACAAAATGCGTTCTAATTCAAGTCGTCCTGGAAAATTGATCAATACGCCCAGATTCTTCTTTTGATATACCACCATGCTTCCGGTCGCTGCGGCTGAGGCGCCGCCTCTTTTTATGGCTTCAGCAAAATCATCTATTTTTCCTGCTCCTCCGTTGGCAATGATCGGAATGGCAACGGAGGAGGAAACCTGTTTTAAGAGTTCTATATCATATCCTTCCCACGTGCCTTCCTTATCAATCGAAGTTATCAGAAGCTCCCCTGCGCCAAGTTCTTCCATTTTCCCGGCAAAGTGCAATGGGTGTTTGTGAATGGACCTGGTTCCGCGACAGCCGTAAACTTCGTAGTTTCCCCAAGGGTTTTTCTTGACGTCAATCGAAACTACAATGGCTTGACTGCCGAATGCATCAGATGCTTCTTTGACCAGGTTCGGATTTTCAATGGCCGCCGTATTGAGCGATACTTTTTCCACTCCAATTTTCAATATCTCCTTGATTTCGTTTAAGGTCGTAATGCCTCCTCCGTAAGCCAGGGGCATAAAACACTCGGCGGCGATTTGTCTTATCATAAAGATATTGGGTTTTCTTTTTTCTACAGAGGCGGCAATATCCAGAAGAATTAGTTCATCAACTTCCTTTTCGTTGTATATCTTGATAGCGTTGATAGGGTCGCCGATGTAACCCGGATTCTTGAATTTGACGGTCTTAACCAATGATCCGTCCTGCAAAAGCAAGCAAGGCATGATTCTTGGCGCCATCAGACTTATATCCTGCTGAAATTTTCCAATAACTGCATTCCAAATCTATGACTTTTCTCGGGATGGAATTGTACTCCATAAATGTTATTTTTATGAAATGCCGAAGTAAAATCCATGCCGTAATGAGTCTCCAATAGCACATCTTCTCTATGGTTGCAAACAACACGATATGAATGAACAAAGTAAAATCGAGATGTCTCGTCGATCCCATGGAGGAGAGGAGACGGACGACTTACTTTCACGGTGTTCCATCCCATGTGAGGAACCCTCAAGTTTTCTCCATTATTTTCGAAATTGAACCTTCTGGTAGTGGCGTCAATCCAGGATAATCCTTCTAAAACACCTTCTTCGCTTGCTTTAGTAAATAATTGCATCCCCAGACACACACCCAATATAGGTTTTTGCTTTTCAAGGACCATGTCATTCAACAGAGAAATCAAGCCGAGTTCTTTCAGATTCTTCATTCCATTGTCGAAAGCGCCGACACCAGGCAGAACCAGCTTATCCGCTTTCTTAATATCTTCAGGAAAAGACGAAATGAGAACATCTTGAATTCCGATTTTCTTAAACATGTTCAGTAGTGAACCTATATTTCCCAAGTCGTAATCTACTATAAGCAACATTATTTTTCACAATCCACTGTCGGCCTATTTTGTTCGAACCAAGCTGCCGTTTTTCTGATTCCTTCTTCGAGATCAGTTTTGGCCCTAAATCCCAGTATCTTCTTCGCTTTTTCAACACTGGGGATTCGCAATTCCACATCAGCAGAAAGAGGTGGATCAAATACGATTTTGGATTTCGAATTGAGAACACGGCATACTGCTTCCGCCAACCCTAAAATGGTGATCACGGCCCGGGCATTGCCGATGTTGAAACTTTCACCAATGGCTTCTTCATCTTCCATGCATTTCAGCAGACAGTCTACAAAATCGTCCACATAGCACCAGGCTCTAATTTGATTGCCATCACCGTCAATATGTATATCTTCATTTTTCAGGGCGCGCTTGATAAAGACTTGAATCGCTCCTTCACCAGTTTGGCCCGGCCCATAGACATTAAAGGGCCTTATCGTAACTACCGGTAAATTGTATCTGCTGCAATACGCTTTGGCTAAATGTTCGCCTGCCAATTTGCTTACCGCATATCCCCATCGTGCTTCTCCAGCAGAGCCGGCGACAGTATTATCGGATTCCGAGGATTTGAAAGCCATGGGGCCGAACACTTCAGAGGTTGAAAAATCAATGATTCGATCCTGAACCTTGTTGATCCGTGCAGCCTCAAGAGCGTTGGCTGTGCCGATCATGTTGACTCTCATAGTTCGTACGGGGTCCTTAATGACCGTGTCAATGCCGGCAATAGCCGCCGCGTGAACCAGAATGTCCGATCCGTGCATCGAGTTGACAAGTAAATCAAAGTCCAATACATCTCCCTTGACAATGCGAAGATGAGGATCGTCAGCATACCCACTTGCACTGAGCGTGTCTCGATGAAAATTATCATATACGATAATATGATTTTCTTCAATTATTCGCTTAATAAGGGCATTGGCTATGAACCCGGCTCCACCCGTAATGAAAATTTTTTTATTTTTTAGCATGTCACACGAGTTGCGCACTTTCGCTTGACTGAAGAATATTGAAATACTTCGACCCACGGGCGGCGAATCCCGCTCTTTCTCCAAAAGTTAACCCTTTGGAAATTCCATTTTGCTCCATTTTCCTTTATAATAGTGTGAACAGAGTGCCGGACATATTCGGCCTTACAAACAGTCGGCGGGAGGAGTGCTATTTTGGGAACAATCAGCCCCCTTGCATCATTCTCATCTGCGGCGAAACCATCTCTGCTTCAGATCGGCGGCTCGATTCCCGCTCAACCTCACAAGGATGATGAGGGACTTGAGAAGGATGCCTGGCTTCGCGAAGGATTGCATTCAGGCTATGAGTTCGTGGAGGCTGTGGGACATTCGCCAGGGGCCGCGGGCATCGCGGGTTTGGGGGCATTGGCGAGCGGGATCGCGTGGGTCGGCCCCACTTTTCAATCACTCAGAGACGGCATCAAGAACCGGGACGCCGAGCTTCTCGTCAAAGGGACAAGCGGCCTCGGTGTGACGGTCGCGAGCTTTTCGGATGCGATTCTTCTGGCAGGGGAGGTTGCGGAATCCAGGGGAGGCGCCCTGGGCAAACTCTCGGAGGCCATAGCGCCCGCATCTCCCGTATTCACTGCTGCCGCCGCCATAGGACAGACTCTACACGGCGTTGTTGACGCCGGTTTCGGAATTCACGAAATCGTGGAAGGAGTAAAAGGAAAAGACAGGACGAAAATCATTGACGGCGCTCTGGAGATCGGGATGGGTGTAGGCGCCGCCATGATCGGAGTAAGCTTCCACCCTGCCATCGGCGCCTCTGCTCAATTGCTGAGCTACCTCGCCAAGACCGCTCACCAGGTCCTCCGGGACCGGGCATAGTTCGTCCGGCCATGGTCCCATGGTCCATCTTGACTTTCTTAAGGGTTGTGCTATAATAATTACAATTTCCGGGTTTTCGCCTGGGTCAACCTCTGAGGACAAGGTACGGGATCTCCATTTTGTCTCTGATCGGTAGGGTTTCGAAACCTCCATACGGCTGCTGAGTAGTGCGGTATTTCAAGTACTATCCTGGCAGGGAGAGTTCCCCGAAGAGATTGCAATTCTTGATTTTTGATTAATCCCGTACCGAGTGCATCCGCCAGTCGAATGCGATTCTTCACAGGGCCCCGAGTATTCCCAGCTTGACTTCCCGTGAGCGCTTGCCGGCTTGAGGATCGGAGGATTGCTTGAAGATCTCAAAGGAGGAATTGAAAGTCGTAAAGAGAAACTCTCCTTTCGGCGCAAGCAATGCACCTCTGCAATTTGCACAATTTTGTCCATTTGGAGGGGACGTGTAGATGTCCATCTTTGCCAAAATCTTCTCTAAGGGAGGGACTGCGGTAGGAGGGCTGGACATTGGGGCCAGCACGACCAAGATCATACAGTTGGCCGCCTCCGGAAACAATGTCCAACTGGTCAAAGTGGGGCTCTGCCCCACGCCCTCAATGGCCATAAAAGACGGTGTCATAGTGGAGCCGGCGCAGGTATCCGAGTCAATCAAGCAGTTGCTGGCCAGTCAGGGGATCGCCGTCAAGCGCGTCGTGAGCGCGGTCACCGGCCAATCGGTCGTCATAAGACCGATTGTTATGCCCGCCATGACGGAGAAGGAATTGCAATCCGCCATCAAGTTCGGCGCGGAGCAATATCTTCCTTACCCCGTGAGTGACGCTCAGATCACGGGACACATCCTGCAGAAACCCATTCCCGGCGACGAAAAGAATATGGAGGTTCTGTTGATGGGGGCGCCGAAAGAGATGGTGCGCAGTGCGGAAGGGGTCATATCCCAGGCGGGCTTGCAGTCCGAAGCCATTGAGTTGGAGCCGCTGGCGCTGCTTCGGACTCTGAATTTCATATTCGGATCTCAGGCGATGCAGCAAACGGTGGCTCTCATCAATCTGGGGGCCAGCTCCAGCAGTATCAATATTTACAAGGGCGGGGTACCGAAGCACAATCGCACCATTTCCGTTGCGGGGAACAGCTTTACCAAAGTCATCGGCCAATCCTTGAACCTCAGCTTCGACGAGGCCGAGAAGCTGAAAAAGGAGAAGGGCGTGATCCGTCTCGAAACCGATACCACTCAGTATCCTCCCCAGACCATGAGAATTTTCAGTGTGATCACATCTGTTCTCACGGAATTGGTCACGGAAATTCAAAGATCTTTCGATTATTATCGCTCCCGATACCGGGGGGAATCGGTGGATCTCATCATATTGAGCGGCGGGACAGCGAAATTTAAGAATATTGATAAATATTTGGCAGGGGAGCTGGGAATCACGGTTGAGTTGGTAAATCCCTTTCAAAAGATTTCTCCTGCAGGGGTTCCGGGGTTTTCTCCCGACGAATTGACGGAGCTCGGCTCTATGCTTCTTGTCGTTCTCGGGCTTGCGGCCCGCAATCTTCCTGAACAGGTGTTGAAACAGGCATGAACTTGAGGATCAAAATTTACGCCACAGGGGGTGACAGCAGTGACCATTAAGGTAGACCTAAGGCCTACCGAGAAACCTCGCGGTGTGGGATTGGACGGGATGACCATTATCCTGTTCATTCTGATTCTTATCGTGGCAGGTGGATGTTGGTTCTACAATATGCAACTGGAAGGCCAGGTGAAGGCCGCTGAAAAGCAGCTTGCGGACGTTCAGGCCGAGCGCGAGAATTACAAGAGCATAAGACCTCGACTGGAACAGATCAAGAAAGAGACCGCCAAGCTGGACGAAGACATCCGCATGATGCGGAGTCTGCGGTACGACCCCTTGAAGTTCAGCGAGCTGCTCGTAGAGGTCGGGGTGCGAATGCCGCAGAATGTGTGGCTCAGCAGTCTGACCATTGACTCCGGCACGCAGCAGTGCCAATTGGGCGGGTATTCCCTCAAGACCGCTCAACTTGGGCCGCTTCGGACGATCGCCGATCTTCTCCAGAATCTTCTTAATTCCAGGTATTTTTCCGACGTGTATCTGGTGAACGCATCGGAGGCGAAGATTGGTGGCAGGATCATCTACAACTTCCAGTTGGACGGCCGGATAACCGGAGAGATCAGCGTTCTAAGGGGGGGTGGACCTCAATGAATCTGGCTTTGGCTACACCGATCAAGATCATCATCGCTCTCGTGATTTGCATCGCCATTGCGGTTTTTTTCTATGCGACGCAGTATAAGGCGAAATTCGACAGAATCGCCGATGCCAAGCTTCAGACTACCGACGAGACGGCCAAATTGGAAGAAGAGAAAGGCCTTGCCGCCACTTTGAAGCAGCAGGAGGACGCTCTTGCCAGGAAGAAGGAGCAGGTGGGCAAGCTTACTCTCCATGGCCCTACAAAGGAGTTCATGGTGAGCTATTTGCGGGACCTGGAGCGTCTCTGTGAATCCGAGAAGGTGCGTTTTGGCGATTCTTCCTTCCATATCATCACTCTTCAACCCGGCGGCGAAGCTGCCGGAGGAGAGAAGAAATCGGGCGGATCCCAATCTAAGATCATTCAGCTTTCAATGAACGGCAAGTACAAGACCTTTGTTGATTTCCTTCAGCAGCTTGCTTTGTTCCGCCTGAACAAGCTGGTCACCATCGGGAAACTGACCCTGTCTCCCATCTCGGGCGGGCCCGGCGGATCGCCGGTGCTGAGCATTTCCCTGCCTATGAGCGTGTATTCTCTGGGAGGACAATGATGAAAGAAAACTCCACGATGAACCTCACCACATACAAGCCTGCCCTTGCAACCGTGCTCCTGTGCGTCCTGTATCTTGCCCTGTTCGGATTCATTCTTGCAGGCTGTGGGCTTATTCAGGGTGGATCCAAGGCGATGTCCAAGAACACATCAACAGAGCCTCCTCCGCAAACACCCACCGACAAGCCTCCGACCACGACCCCTGGCGAGGCTCCGGGAGGAGCGACTCCGCCTCCTCAGGCGAAAAAAGAGGAAGATATGACGAAAATGCCTGAATTCAAGGTTCAGGAGGGGCGAAGAGACCCGTTTGTTCCGCTCGTCACAGGTGTGCCTGTAGAGAAGAAGGGCGAAGGCAAGATCAAGATCAGGGAACAATTGCGGAAAGATAGAGAAAAGGAGACCGGCCCGGGAACACCGGAAAAGCCCAAGACCGAGATCTCATTGACCGGAATCATGGGTGGGCGCAACAAGCAGGCGATCCTGGTGGAAGGCGACCATTCCTATATAGTGAGAGCCGGAGATTCCTTCAAGGGAGGGAGAGTGAGTTCAATAACGGAAAATACTGTTGTTATAGTGAAAGACGGCCAGAAACAGGTTTTGAAGATAAAGCAATAATTAGGAGGTGAAAAAACGGTGAGAGATAACAAGCATCAGATGGCGACCTTCGCAGAAGCGGTCTTAAGGTTCACCCTGGCAAGACTGCGTATCTTTGTGCTGGTCGCCGTCCTAGCAGGTCTTGCGGCTTCAACGATGGCGCCGTTGGCTCACGGGGCGACGACCAGCGAAGTTGTGGACATACAGCTCCACAGTGAGGCTGGAAAACTGGGCCTCAATATTGTCACAACGGGTCCTGTGGAGTACAAGCTCATCAACCAGATGGACCCCCGGCGATCACTGATCGTGGAGCTCAGTCCCGCGACCCTGGCAAGCGTTTTGCCCAAGAGCATTGTGCCTCGAAGAACCGGCGCCGTGGAAAAAGTAAGGGCAGGACAGTTCTCCACGGATCCGAATGTCGTTCGTGTCGTGATGGATTTGAAATCACCGATTCAGTACAAGGTTCTTCAGTCTTCGAACCGTCGCACAATTACTCTGTTTGTAACCCCTCCCCCGGTTCTTGCTTCCGGAATTCATCATTTCGAGGCCCTCAGGGAGAAAGAGAAGGAAAAATCGGGCACTTCCCTTTCGAACCCTCCAGGGCCGGTCACAACAAGGGAAGCCGTAAGCAAGACCGACAGGAGCACCGCCGGTAAGGGCAAGTCAAAGAGCAGAGCCGATGGCCAAAGCACAGGGAAGACTGTGACCCGGGAACCTGCCCCTTCGCCTGAGCCGGTAGTCTCTCAGGAGCTTCTCGCCCAGAAGACCCCCCCATCAGGGCCTATCACCACGAAGGAAGCCATAGACAAGGGCAAAGAGAAGCCCGCAACTCCGAAGAAGACTCAGCCTGCGCCTCCTCCAAGAGTGGAGAAACCGAAACCAAGGCCCAGACCCAGGGCGAGAAGGGTCTATGTGCCCACAGTGTCGCTTGATCTGAAGAACGCCGATCTTCTGGATGTTCTCAAGGCCATCGCCCGGGAGACCAATATCAACATCATAGCCACTCAGAGTGTGAAGGGATCGGTCAGTGTCCGTCTCGTGGATGTGCCTATTGATGATGCTCTGAACCTGATCCTCGGCGCCCACGGCTTCTTGAGTCGAAGGATCGGCAATGTTACCGTAGTGGGGACAAAGGAGGAGCTGGACAAGATCTCGGCGATTCCCCAGGGGCCGAGGGGTCCGGTTTCCACACAGGTGATAAGATTGGAGAATGCTCCCCCTGCGGATGTGGCCAAATCGCTCCAACTGGCATTCCCTGAAGCCACGATTCAGACCGATGAGCGGATCAATGCCTTGATTGTTAAGGCGCCTGCAGCCACCATCAAGCAGATCAAGAACTTCGTTCCCAACGTGGATGTTCCGACACCGCCTCCGCCCATTCCGCCGCCGGTTCAGACCGAAGTCGTCTATTTGAAGCACACAAATACGGATGAAGTCATGACTCAAATGGGCGGACTCGTTCCCCAGGGGGCCGTAAAGGCGGATAAGAGGCTCAATGCACTTATTGTGACCACTCAGGATCCGACTCTTGTGGAGAATATCAAGAAATTCGTGGAAACTGTGGACATTGCTTCCCCCCAGGTTATGCTGGACCTCAAGGTCATGGAGCTGTCCGATACGGCGAAAAAGACTCTGGGCGTTCAGTGGCCTGGCGCATCGGCGCCCATGGCCTTCGGAGAGCCGGGGACTGCAGCGGTTCCGCCTGTGAATCCCATTCAGATTCAGGCATTTGCAAGAGATCCCCTTCTTCTTTCAGGGGTGACGGTAAATCTGTTGATGCAGACCGGAGATGTGAAGATCCTGGCGCAGCCCAAGGTAGCTACACTGAACAACAAGAAAGCGACGATTCATATCGGTACAAGCTACCCGCTGGTGTACTACGATCCCAGGGCAGGCTTGTATCAGGCTCAGTATACGGATGTGGGCGTGAAGATGGATGTGACTCCCACCATCAATCCGGATGGGACCATGATCATCGTCGTGTCCGCTGAAGTCAGCGAGCTGGGTCAATTCGTTCAGAACTTCCCTGAGAAGAAGATCAGGAGGGCCGATACCTCCCTTCTGGTGAAGGACGGTGAAACGGTCGTCCTTGGCGGCCTGACTCGGGAGCGAAACGAGAAAAACAAGAACAAGGTGCCCTTGTTGGGAGATATTCCGGTCATCGGCGAATTGTTCACGAATCGCTCGGTTTCGAGGGAAAACACGGACCTGGTCGTAATGATCACCCCCCACGTGCTTTCCAACGTGAAATAAGCTGGAGCAAAAGGTTCAGCGCATAATGGGTCTAAGTGACGATTGGATGGGTGTTTGCCCCCCAGAGGAGGATCCTTTGGGGGGCTTTCTCCAAAGATTAGCTTTGTGGACAGCAAAGAAGGAACATGATATAATATAAGGTTGGGATAAGGTTAAGGTTTCACAAGATTAGAGGATAGGTGTTATTGGATGGCTGCAAGTAAGGCCGAGTCCCTTTTCCAAACCGCCAAAGAGTTGTCGGAAAAGGGAGACTGGGATGGGGCAATCGAAAAATTTCAGAAAGTGCTCGATGCTGACTCCAAAGATGAGCGTGTCTGTATGGAGTTGGCCACCCTTTACGGGCGACGGGGGAAGATCCCTGAGATGGTCAGCCAGTATCTCGCTCTGGCTTTGATCAAAGAGGAAAAGGGTGAGCTGGATGGTATCGTCAAAGCCTGTAACTGGGTCTTGAAGCTGGATCCCCATAATGTGGACGCCCGCTCGAAGATCATCCGCGTATACGAGCAAAAGGGGATGACAAGGGAGGTTCTTCAATCCTCTATGCTTCTCTCAAGGCTCATGCAGGTGCTGGGCCTTTATGAGGAGGCCACACAGGTGGTTCAGAGGCTCCACGAATACCAGCCCGACAATCTCGATCTCGCCTTGCAGTTGGGTGAGATGTATGTCAAACAGGGCTCCATCCAGGAGGGGGTGGCCCAGTACAAGAAGATGGCCGAAGTTTTCGTCGGAGAAAAGGACATGGAGCGGGCCGCCGAGACCCTGAAAAGAATAAAAGTGCTTCGCCACGATGATGTGGACAACCTTTTCGCCCTCGGGACGGCATATCGGGCGCTTGGGAAGCTGGATGAGGCCATCCAGGAGTTTCGCTTGATTCTGAGATACAACATTTCCCATGTTCAGGCACTCACCCAGTTGGGCCTGTGCCTTCGTGAGCGGAATCTCATCAATGAAGCGATTCTGGCTTTTCGAAAACTGGTTGAGATCGCTCCTGAAGACCCTTTTGCGAGGTTTCAGTTTGCCGAGCTTCAGGAGGCCAAGGGAAACTCCGAGGAAGCCGTCAAACAGTTTCTCTCGGCAGGGGAGCTTTACGTAAAACAGCACTCAAGAAATGAAGCCGGATCGGCTTACAAGAGAGCTCTGGCCCTGAATCCGAACGAAGCAAAGGCCTCCCGCGAGCTGGAGACCCTCGGATACTCGGCGGAAGAAATCGCCCGACCTGTCGCCCGTGCGGAAGTCCCTGAACCTGAGCCGGCGGCGCCTGACCTGATCCAGCCACCACCGGAGGAATCTCAGGTGATTTCACATGCTTCTTTCTCTGGACCGGTCAAGTCCCCTGTCGAGGCTTCTTCCCCCATCGAGGAAGTGAGTGTCGAGGATGAGGCTCCGCCGTCTGCCGAGGAAGTGCCGGAGAAAAAGGAAGCGGTGGAAACCAAGCCTTCTCCCAGGATAGGCGGGGGGCCGGGAAAGGGTCTTTTTCGACGGGTCCCCCTCGTTTCGGAGGGCGGAGCGACGCCGACTCAGGAAACCAGGCACCCTCTCAAACAGGGTGTTTCTGCCCCCGCAGACCAGGCGATAGGGTTTTCGGGCGCTTCCAGGGGAGGACTTTTCCGCACAGGAGGAGGGGTGCCTGTCGCAAAGGCGCCTGAAACGGAGCAGGAAGCCCCACCTGTCTTGCCTTTTGTCAAGTCGGACGGAAACGATGGAAATGCGGGAAAACCGTCACGTTCAGGCGCCATCAAGCCCAAAACCACCCGCCCGTCGGTGGAAGATGCCCTTCCTCCTTCGAAGTCGGGATTGATCAAGGCAAAGGACCTTGGAGACCAGGCGCGGCAGGGGAAGCTCCTGCCGAGAGGTGAGGAAGGGGAGCCTTCCCAGGTCTCGGGAGGAAAACCTGTAAAACCCATGCTCATCAAGGCCTCCCGACAGGCGGAAAGGGCACCCGAGGAACCGGAGGAAACAACTCCTGCCACGGAAATCGCCGAGGACCGGGAGGGGCTTGCCAGGGAAGAGGAGCCAGCACCCGAGATAACCGCTGAGGCTCCCTCCGAGCCCGCGGAACTCGCTCCCGATTACCCCATCGAGGTGGGGCTCTCGCCGGCTCTGGAAGCTGAGGCGCCGCCTGAGGTCGAGGCCTCGCTGCCCGTTTCCCAAGCCACCGGAGAGGGTCTTGAAGAAGGGCTCGGGGAGCGAATCATAGACGGAAGAGAAGATTCGGAGATCCTCCTGACGGAGCCCGAAGGGGCGCACGGAGTGAGGACGCCACTTGGGGAAGAGATTCTTTCGGCACTGGCTTTCCCCGAGGGGGAGGATCTCATACAGAAGGCCAGGGATTACATCGCCTCCGAACCGTCCGATTTCCGCGTGCAGGAGGCTCTTGCCGACGGACTGCTTCGTCTGGGTATGGGAGAGGAGGCGATTTCAGAGATGGAGGCCCTCTGTGAGCGCGCTCCTGAAAATCCTCAATACAGGCTCAAAATGATTCTGTGCTGCCTTGCCGCAGGGGATGTGGAGAAAGCGGCTGACAGCTTCGCCCAGTTGGCTGAAAAAAGCGGAGATCCAGGGACCGCAAGAAAGCTGTACCACGATGCTCTCGCCGTAGCGCCCCATCACATGGAGGCAGGAGAAAGGCTTCTGGAGATCTATCTCGGGGAAGGCAAGAAGAACCTTGCCTGCCGTTTTTCCATGCAAATGGCCGATTCCTGTGAGAAAGCGGATCACGTCCCGGGGGCCACATTCTTTCTCAACAAGCTCTTGGATCTCCAGGGAGACAGCCTTCCGGTGCACGAGAGACTGGCTGCTCTCTATGAGCGCAGCGGCTCGGCTTCGCTTGCAGTCAAACATCTGAGAAGCCTGGCGGAAGCCCATCTTCGTGAGAAATCCTTTGAGATCCTGCGGCTTCTCCAAGGCACCCTGGGCCGCCGTCTGCCCGGTGATGAGGAAGCTCTGGTACGCCTCCCAGGCCTCGATGTGGTTGCGACCGAACTCGGCCTTGGCCAGGGCGTCGGCCGGCGGCTTGGTCATGTCGATGACGGTGTCGAGGAACAGCCGCCCGTACTTCGGATCGACGAATTCGGCCGGCGAGACCTTGGTCAGGACGGCCTG
>JACPDT010000141.1:0-7228 GCA_016183865.1 Armatimonadota bacterium
CTCCAGAACCCGTCGCTCCTCTCCCTGAGCCAGAGCCGTCATTCCGGCGTCCCGATAGGCCCGGGACAGTGAAGTCCTGATGGCCAGGGATTGGAGAGTTGGCTTCGCAAGTCTGAGGGCTTTCCGGAGGAGCGGGATTCCTTCAGGGGCTCTGAATCGGGCCGAAAGGCAGCGACCCAGTCCCCAGTGAGCGGCAGGACTCAGGGGCTGGAGGGCGCAAGCCTGCTCGTAGCAGTCCTGTGCGAAAGCGAGGGCGCCGTTTTCTTCCGAGATCCTGGCCTTCATGAGGAGAAGGGCCGTCTTCTCTCTGGGATCTTCCACCACAATCTTCGAGAAAAGCTCCAGGGCCTCCCGCCATTCCCTCTTTTCCTCGGCTATCAGGGCTTTCATGAGATAGCAAACTTTTCCTGTGGTCGGGGTCTCCGCCTTCTCGAACCAGTGGAGGGCATTATCAAAATCCTTCAGACGATAACGAACCAGAGCCTCATCAAGCGGATCGGGCCTGAAACGGGGATCCAACTCCTCCGATTTCTCGAAAGCCTCTCGGGCCTTTTCAGGCTCCTCCTCTGACGTGAAAGCAAGACCGGCCTTGTACAGGGCGGCAGGAAGAAACTTCCCTGTTCTTGCTGCCTCCTCATATAGCGCTCTGGCCTCCTTCAGGCGGCCCTCTGCCCTGGCCCCATCTCCCTTTATGATCAGAGATTCCGCCCTATCGAGGGGAGGACTCGGGGAGAGCACATGCTCCAGTAAGAGGTCCCCGATGAAGCGGTGCTCCAGAGGGGTGTATCCCCCGCTCACCGAATACGCGATGGTCAGAATCTCGGGACCCTTGTTGCCGCACAGCCGGGAGAGAACTTCCGAGGGAGGGGTCCAGATGCGGCTGTCCTCCCCGATGAAGTAATCCACATCTATGTCCAGCAAATAAGGAGCACTGATTTCGGGCAAATGCTCCGAATCGCACAGTATCAGGGGAATTCCCCAGAGGCTTCCTTCCCATCGGCCTTCCTTAAGGGCAAAACGATTCAAGTCCTCCAGAGGGACATCCACCCAAAGAGAAAGCTGAGAAAGGACTGCCTGAAAGGAAAAGTCGGGAAAGAGCCCTTTTGGCAAAACCCAGACGCACCGGGCTATCATGCCCATTTTCATGGCTACAGCCAGATAGTTTCCACAATGGATGCCGAACCAGGCGCCTTTGAGATCCGCCTGAAGGCTCTCCCACAAGATGGGGGAGGGTGAAAGGCTCTGTGCCTTATCCAGCACCTGCTCATCCAGCCCCTCTTCCGAGAAATCCGGATGAGCATCCACGTGGATAACAAGAGATCCCCTGATCCCGTGGTCCGCCCAGATCTTCAGAGCCTCGCTGTGATCTTCCATCAAGAATGGTTTCACAAGAAAGGTTTCTCCAGGCATATCGGGAAATACTGCCCTGTGCACGGTTTTTTTGTCTGGATCATGAATGTTCTGGCCGAGTGGGGGTATACCGGCGTAGTGCTCCTTATGGCCATGGAAAGCTCGGTTTTTCCGGTTCCCAGTGAGCTGGTCATCCCGCCTGCCGCCTATTGGGCCTCACAGGGCAAGATGTCCTACCTCGGAGTGATCGCGGCGGGAACCCTCGGATCCTGGCTGGGCGCCGCCTGCACGTACTGGGTAAGCAGATGGCTGGGAAGACCCCTGGTTTTGCGATATGGGAAGTATTTTCTCGTACAGCCTCACAAAGTGGGGGTGGCGGAGAAATGGATCGCCCATTACGGCACAGCGGGGATTTTCTTCGCACGACTCCTTCCTGTTGTGAGACACTTGATATCCATCCCTGCGGGCATTTGCAGAATGAGCTTTTGGCCCTTTTCCGCCATGACGGTCATCGGATCCGCAATCTGGTGCTCTGTTTTGACCTGGTTCGGCCCGAGGGTCATCACTCCCGAGATGTTCAGTAATGCGGAGGCCATGGTGCATGCCGTCAAGAGTCAGATGCACTGGATCGTCCTTCTGGTCCTGGTTGTGGCGGGACTCTATGGATTGGGCATGTGGATGGTCAGACAGAGCCACAGAAGCGCGACCCGGGAACCTGCGTGAAGAGTACCGGGCGTGAACCCCATAAAAAAATACCGGGGTACGCTTCGCGCGTAAACCCCGGCTCAAAAGGGGCACACACAGAGATTACGAAGCCTTTAGTACAAGCAAATGTTCCCTCAGGGCCGAATCTTCATTCCAGCCCAGATTCAGGAACCGGGCCCCATAGGAAAATTTTCCACCCATATCCTGCTCCCATATGGTTTCCACCAGAATTCTCATGGCCGTTCCCTTTGCCATCATTACAAGCCCTATTTTCTTGTTGGGAGCGAGACGCTCTTTCGTAAACATGCGGACACCGCCAAGACTCACATCCGATATGATCGCCTCCAGTGGTCCGCGATCCAATGGATAAAGATATGTATGCTGTCCGTCCCTGTATCGGGGCTGCACCCGGCGCTCCGCAGCACTGATCTTGCGGTTGGAAACCTCTGTGACCATCGGGGCACTCGTCTCCTTTTGGAACAGCTTTCCGAAAAAACTCATGGTCGCCCCTCCCCTTCTTATGTTTCTTAATTGTTAACATTATTGCCAGCATGTTAATTATAATGAACAAAAATTAAAAACTGGTAAAAAAGTTTGAAGAATTGTTAACATTGTGTTACAAAATTGTTAAGGAATTGTCACAATTCCAGAAAACCTGATCAGGTTTGAGTGAGACTTTCCGGACAGGGGTCTCCGCCTTCAACGGTGCGGGGAGGAAACGCCCCGAAGTCGCCGAAAGTCCTCGCAAAGCCATAAGCTCACAATAAGGGGTGTCATCCATGAAAGTAAAAACACTCTTTTTCGCCACCGCCAAAGATGCTGTCGGCGACTCTTCGGTCACAATGGATGTTGAAGCGGGAACAACGAGCAGGCAGCTTCTTAATCGTCTTGTTGAGAAATATCCACGCCTGGAGAAGTATGCAGGGAACCTGGTGATTGCCGTCAATGAAGACGTGGTGTCTGATGACACCCCTCTGCACGAAAATGACGAGATCGCGTTCATGCCCCCCGTAAGCGGCGGCTCACTCCCTGCAACAGATGTTCCTTCTTATCGAGTCACCGATACGCCGCTGGATCTGACGACACTGGTCTCTTCCGTCGAGTCCGAGGAGTGTGGCGCCGTGATATTTTTTATGGGGACCGTTCGGAGCTTTTCGAGAGACAGGAAAGTCCAGTATGTGGAATACAGCGCATACACCCCTCTGGCGGAGAAGAAGCTGAGGGAGATCGGGGAAGAAGCGTGCCTGAAATGGCCCCTCGGCAAGGCCGCCATTCACCACCGGGTCGGACGCCTGAATCCGGGCGAAGTGAGCGTCATCATTGCCGTGTCATCCCCTCACAGGGCCGAAGCCTATGAGGCATCCCGCTACATCATAGAACGGCTGAAAAAAGAAGTTCCAATCTGGAAAAAGGAGGTGACACCCGAAGGGGACTTCTGGATCGAGGGTGTAGAGGCTCTCCCTGCTGAAACGGATTCCTGATCAGGACACGATCCCTATGTCCTCATTCCAGAGATCCGGGTTTTCCCTGACAAACCTTGCCATCATTTCCGAGCATTCCGGCAGATCCAGGACGATGACCTCCACTTTATGCTCTCCCATGAAATCCCCTGCACCGGAAAATGTGCGCGCTTCCCCGACAATCACCTTCGGGATGCCGAATTGCACAACTGCACCGGCACAGAGATAGCAGGGCATCAGTGTCGAGTAGAGGACTGTAGAGCGAAAATCCTTGACCCGTCCCGCCTGCATCAAGCAGTCAATTTCCGCGTGCTTGATAGGGTCGCCCTCCTGGACTCTTCGGTTATGTCCTCGACCGATGATCCTCCCGTCCCGCACAAGGACAGAGCCGATGGGGATGCCCCCCTCTGCGAGCCCTGTCTTCGCTTCTCCTATCGCAGCCTCCATGAATCTATCCATTGGTTTCTTCCTCCTCCTTTCGAAATTAAACACAAAGACACAGAGAGCATGGTTTTCTCCTCAGTGCTCTCTGTGCCTCTGTGGTGATGAATTATGCCTTAGAACTTAGAGACCCGCTGCGGACAAAAGCCCTCCAGCCACGGCCCCTGCAAGAGGTCCGCCGCCGAAAACTCCGGCCAGTCCTCCCAGGATCGCGCCTTTCACAGCACCGCCCACAGCGCCGAAGACTCCGCCAAACGCAGCGCCCACGCCTGCGCCTGCGAGGGTGCCGGCAGGATCGCCTCCTGATGCGGCGGTCCCTGCAATGGCGCCTGTGACTCCGCCGATGATGGCGCCCGTGACTCCCCATACAACTGCTCCAACGCCCGCTGTCGGCAATATGCCTCCACCGGAGAGGGCAATGGTCACAGCGCCGCCGATGGCGCCGGCTGCGGCGCGGGTCAGGACTTTTCCTGCGCTGTAGTAATCCAATTGGCCCGAAGCTTCCACTTTGTCGGAAATGGTCTCAGGGGCCACGCTTCTCAGCTTCTCAGAGAGGGATTGGGGGGCAGAAAGTGATGTGAATGCAGGTGCGGAAAGAGTGAGTTGATTTGCTGTCATGTTTATTACCTCCTCGTTGTTGACACTTTCCTTACTTTACACCATGGATGCGTTAAATTCCAGCAGTTTTCGTTTCAAGAATGTTAACGCTTGGTGGCCACAACGCAAACAACGTCAATGACTGCGTGATGGGATTTGTGTCGGCGGAAGAGCAAACCGAAAGCCTCTGCCCTTGAGCTCCCTGATAATCAGAGGCAGAACTTCCAGAGTTTCTCTTACTCCATCGTGCAAAAGGACCACGGATCCGTTTCTTGCCTGTGTCAGGACCCTTTCCGCAATTTTTTCTCTCCCCGGGCGAAGGATGTCCCCTGGATCAAGAGTCCAGCGGACTACCTCCATGCCTCCAATGGGGGCGGAAGGGGGCAGTTTTCCTCCGGGAGGGCGAAGGTATCTGGGCTTCCTTCCTGTCAGCTTTTCCACAACCTCATTGGTTTGCTCCACCTGCGCCCGGATTTCGGATTGAGACAGCCCTGAGAAGGGGATGTGGTCATAAGAGTGGTTTCCGATTTCGAAGCCTGAGGAGGATGCTTCTTTTATGAGCTCGGGATGGTCCAGGGCTCTGCGTCCGATGGCGAATAAAACGGCCTTCACGCCGTTCTCCCGCAAAATCCGAATCAAAGTTCCCGCCGTCTCAGGATGGGGAAAATCATCAAAAGTTAGAGATATCGTTTTTTCGCCGGTGTCCGAAGATTCCTTCCGGCTCATAATCTCATGGATTTCCGTTGCAAGAACCTTCTTGCCTGGAAACCCATAATGCTTGTAACGGACGACTCCATCCCTGTCCAGGAGGAACAGCACGGGAATCACCGAGATCCCGTATCGGCTTCGCACCACGCCGCCCCGATCAGCCATGACGGTCACAGGGAAGGCGATCCTTCCTTCTTTCACCCATCGCCGGTACTGATCCAGCCTGGCGCCGTCAATGCTCACGGCCGCCACATGGAAGGGAAGATGGGGGAACTCTCGTCGGAGCTCCGAGTATTTGACCACCTCTTCTCTCCATGTGTCGCACCAGAATGCCCAAAAATTCAAGATAAGGACACGGTTGTTTCTCAGATCCGAAAGGGAGCGGCTCTTCCCCCCCAGGTCAGGGAGGGTGAAATCAGGCGCCCTCATACCCACGGTGACGATGGATAAGGGGGAGAGGCTTTCCTGGGCAAATCCCCAAAGGGTCAGGGCGCAGAGAAGCAGGGCGAATGTCGCCGCGGTCTTCCATCTCCCATTCCTTGCCTCTCGAATATTCATTTTCTTGATCTTTGCCGCCTTTTCTTCATTGTTTCCCTGTAGCTCCTGGCTTCTTCCAGGGTGGGAAAGGGGTAAGGCTTTGTTCCCTGGTATGAGTTGGGCGCCGGGACGAAATCGGGGCCTTCGATCCTTTTCAATGCCTCAAGCATGATCCTTGGAGATTCGCCGAAAAGGATGTCCAGAACTTTTGCATAGGAGGAGCGTGGATCAATTTCCAGCCTCTCCTGTAGTATGATGGGTCCGGCATCAAGCTCCTTTTCCACAAAATGGATGGTGATTCCATACTCCGGGGGCGTCTGGGCATGAGACCGGAACGACCCGAGCCTTCCCCTGAAGCGAGGGAGCAAAGAGGCATGACGATTCACGATGCCGAGCCTTGGCACGCTGAGAATCCCTTCCCTTAGAAACAGCTCGCTCTGATTGATGATCAGATCAGGCGACATTTCGCGCAATCTCCTTATGAAGTCAGGGGAATTGGGGTCCTGGATGTGTAGAACGGGGATCCTGTATTTTCTTGCCATTCCTTCAATGCTCCGCCGATCCAGCATGGTCCCGATGAGACCCAGATGCTTGAGCGTCCGTTGCCAAAGGCCGATCCAGCCATTGCGGATGAATCCCGCCGACTCCAGCAGAAGCCACAGAATCTCCAGGTTCACGAGTTTTTCCCTCAACGTCCTGGGGTGGCTTCCCGCGCCGCGGCCCCCGGCGACGGCAACGAGGGAGATCTTCGCCGCCCTTGCTTTGATGATGCTCCTGAGAAAAGGGCCGAAATAGACAGGCTCTTCCTGGGCAATGATGCAGATTCGGATCTTGTATCACCCCCACCTAACCTCCCCCGTCAAGGGGGAGGGATTCAAGGGAAGAGCCTCCGTCAAGGGGGAGGGATTCGGGGGAAGAGCCCCCGTCAAAGGGGAGGGATTCGGGGGAAGAGCCCCCGTCAAAGAGGAGGGATTCGGGCGCGGTCACTTCCGGCAAGGGAGGGAAAGAAGGGCTGGAGGGGTCCCTTCCTTCTCTCTCCAGAATCGCAATTGTCCCCCGAGCGCCGTCCAGGCGAACCTTGTCCCCCGTAGACAAGATGGTTGCGGCATTCTTCACCCCCACCACCGCAGGGATTCCCATCTCTCTTGCCACAATGGCCGAATGGGAGAGCATGCTCCCTTTTTCCACGATGAGCCCGCTGATGGAGGGGAAAAGAACCACCCAACCCGGGTCCGTCTGCCTTGCCACCATGATCTCGCCATTCAATCGCAGACCGGAATCCGGTTTCAGGACGACCCTGACTTCCTTCTCCACGATGCCCTGGCAGCACCCGAGGCCATGGAGAACTCTTTCTTCCCCGGGCCCTCCGGGTTCGGTTGCTTGCCCCCCCCTCCTGCCTCCCCCCTCAAGGGGGGGAGAGAAAGAAGGAG
>JACPDT010000141.1:7233-32340 GCA_016183865.1 Armatimonadota bacterium
GGAGAGAAAGAAGGAGAGGCAACAATAGAGCAGCCTGAAAACCGGTTCCCCTCATAGACCTCACCATAGGTTTCTATTCGGTCATCAGGACGGCTTAAAAAATATCGGGCGAATTCCCTTTTTCGCAGTTGGGTCAGCTCTTTCAGGGAGGTGCAAGTGGATGTACCTCCTATGAAATCCCAAATTTCGTCCATTTCGAGGTAGAAAACGTCTTCTTCCTTTTCCAGGATCCCCCGTTTTTGCCAGCTTCTTCCAATGGCCCGAAAGAGGCTTCGGACCAGATGATAGGCTTCGGCTCTCGCGAAACGCTGGTTTTCCCTGTTCTTTATGGCGTTTCGTGCATTCTTCAGGACCCATTTGTAGATCCACCATTTCGAAAAAAGAAAGAAAAGTTTTTTGCCTTTGAGCTTCGCCTTCAAAGCCTTTTCGGCATTTTCCCGAATCCCCTTTTCGCGTTTCTCCTGCTCCACGGGGTTCGGGACTCCGTTGCGAAGATAGTTCTGAATCATGGTGACGCAAAAACCCGGGTTTTCCTTGACAGGGACCGATTCCAGCTTCATCTCCTCGATGGATCTGATCCCATATTCGTCCAGATAGCGATCAAAGCTTCTCTTGACATCCCGGAATGCTATGTTGTCCTGCAACAGCCTCAACGCCTCTTCGGGCGGAGCCTTCAGGAAGGCTTCCTTGAGGGTTTCCTTTTCTTCAATCATCCGGGCAATAAGGATCAGGTCCCTTGTAACCCGGGTGCTTCGGATTCCCCCTTCGCCGCAGAGCAAATCATTTTGGAGACTCCCTGTCTCATCGCCCACCCACCGAACAGCGAGCCTTTTGAGGAGCCCATAAAAGATCATGGCCTCAAAGTCGTTGGTGATCGGCGCCTTCCATTTCCACATGACTTCATCCTCCAGGGACCGGTAGATCTCGAGGATTCGGGCCCCTGTGAGATTGTCGAGATCGAGCCTCGAATAGGAGAAGAAGATCTCCCTGAAACGGCGGTGAAATTCCTCGATTCTCTTCGGAAGTGAGAGATGGGCCAGGAGCATCTTCACCCCCACCTTGAGAAGCCTCAGTGCCTGGTTCCCTGGGCGTGAAGGAGGGACGAAGTCGGTTGTGACCTCTACACCCATCATCTGCTCCATGAATGCCTTGTTGTACTGGAAACCGGGCATCAGGGATATTAGCCGATACCAGTTCAACAAATTGTAGTAGACCCTTCCTTCAATCAATCCCAGCATGTTTTCGAGGACGGGTCTGTTCCTCGCAATGGTCTCCCTGTCTACACCGATGGTTTCACAAAACTGCCAGTATACGGCAAAATAAGCCTTTCGGATAAAGGAGAAAGTCAATGGAGTCGTTACTCCCGAATAGCTTTCCACGATATTCGAATTGTCCCAGATATTGAAATTGTCGCGCAAAGGCTCATCATGAGGTTTCAAGTTCGTGATGGGCCTTGCCTGGAGAAGGGTGATTTCCCCTCCCCTTACCGCAAACTCGATATCCATGGGCATTCCCTTGAGATTCTGCACCTTCGAGCCCAGTTCGTGCAAGGCTTTCAACTGGCTTTCATTCAAGGTTCCAGCCCCCTGGTCCCCGGCAGGCACGTCGGTCAGCGAGGTTCCCCCTTGTGGAGAAGGGGAGAGTCGTTGCTTTTTTTCCGCAAGATCGCTCTTCAAGAGCCGTCCGTCTCCATCCAGGACATATGTGTCCGCATCCAGGGTTCCGGAAACCAGCCCTTCTCCCAGACCCCAGGCACTGCTGACCATCATCTGTCCAGGGTTTCCCGTCAGCGGGTTTGCCGTAAAAAGAACTCCGGAAACCTCGGGCTCGATCATCTGCTGCACGATGACTGCGATTCTCGAAGACCACGGATCCATCCCGTTCTGAAGCCTGTACATGACCGCCCGCTCCCCGAAAAGGGAGGACCAGCAGGAACGGACCGCATCCAGGAAACGATCCGGATCTCTCACATTCAGAAAAGTATCCATCTGGCCCGCGAAGGAAAGTTCCCTGCCGTCTTCATCCGCCGCGGACGACCTCACTGCAACAGACTTTCGGCCCCCATCGGAGATCCTATCCCAGACTTCGAGAACTTGCCGCTTCTCCCGATCAGTGAAGGCGATCTCCTGGAGCAAGGCTTTGAGAAGGGAGGCCTTTTTCCTGTGGTCGGAGGAGTCTCCCGCCAGGGCCTCCCGAAAGGTCCGGTCCTGTTCGCAGATCGCTTTGAACATTTCTGTTGTGAGGGTGGCCCAGGTCGGAACAGGGATCCCCGCCTCCTTGAGGCTGTGGAGCCCCGAAGCCTTGCCTCCGATGAGCCTGACCGCTTCCTGGTCCTCTGCGACCTGACACTCGTCCCAGATTACGAACTCGTCGTCTCTCATGACGGCAGATCCTTTCCCTACAGAAATCAGAACCTCCTTTCTTGCGTTTGCTTTTCGACATCAACTGAATACTGATACCTGACACCGGAACGCTTACAAGGATAGATGGAGAGGAGGAGCGGACGTGGGTGTGATCGCAGATGGAAGGATTCTACAACACGATTGCAGTAATATTCCGTTTATTGAAATTTCCAATGACTGCACTATTGAAGCGCACTGAGGACACATAACCTATGCCGAGAAACAATAGAAAAGACCTCCCAGGGCATCGAGTGAGCTTTCTTGCGATTCTTGCTCTTTTTCTATTTTTCGGAGCCCCGGGCTTCCCTGAAGAGCCCGGGAGGTTCACTCTGGCTCAAGCCGTGGAGACTGCCCTGGCGAACCACAGATCTCTCGATAATGCACGGAAAGCGATCCAGGAAGCGGAGCTTACCTTTTCGGCGGTCGCCAAGGAACGAAGCCCGAAGGTTTCCCTCGGATACTCCTACACACGGCTCGGGGACAACATCGTGCTCAAAGGAGAAGACCCCCTGGACGGCTCTCCGGTGGAAACCCCCATCGTCCAGAAGAACAGCTTTTTCCTTGATACCAGTCTCCTGATGCCTCTTTACACAGGGGGGGCTCAGAGGCTTTCCGAGGAGATCGCAAGGCTCGGAATTGACCTGTCCAAAGTGAGACTTCTTCAGACGAGAAATGAGCTTGCCTTCACCGTGAAGTTCTATTATCTGTCGGTTCTCAAGGAACAGCGGACCACACAATTCCTGGAAAAAAACCTGGAACGGTTTGAGGCCCACGAAGCCCTCACAAAAAAGCTCCATTCTCAGGGCCTCCTGGCCCGCAACTCGATTCTCGAGGCCCGGACGGAAACGGCGACTGCCCGACAGGAGCTGGGTGAGGCGAAAGCCCGTCTCGATGCCTCCCGGTCCTCCCTGAATCTGGCCATGGGGCTCTCTCTCCAGGCACCCGCGGCCCTTGAAGATGCGCTGCAAGATAAAGGGAAGATTCCCACTCTGGAGGATTCCCTCAGGAGCGCGCAGGAAAACAATCCTGAGCTTGCGGCATTCCTGTATCTCAAGAAACAAGCAGGGAAATCGGCCGATCTGGAGAGAACCCACTATGTCCCGAAGCTCTACCTCTCCACTCACTATTTCCGTTTCGGGAACACTGCCGCCCTCGAAGGGACGGAGGGGCTGAACGGCAACAGTGTCCTGGCGGGCATGCTCTCTCTCCGGTGGTCCCTTTTCGACGGCAACCAGAAACGGGATGAGGCCAGGATCAAAGAGACCCAGCTCGCCCAGATCGTCAACAATGAGGCACTCCTTTCAGACTCCATTGCCTTGAAAACCCAGGAGGCCATTTCTCTCATGAAAACGGCAGGGGAAAACATCGAGCTCGCCCGTCTGGCCCAGGAAAGCGCAAAGGAAAACGTGAGGATCATGAATATGCGGTATAGGGAGCAGGTCGCTTCTTCATCGGAGATGACAGACACACTGACGGACTACAAGCGCACCGAGCTGGGATACTACTCCGCCCTGTACGCATTCAATATGGCGATTGCCAAGCTGGAATACATCACCGGAACGCCTTTGGAAAGGATCACTAGCAAGGGAGAGGGGCGAAGCCAGGATGGATAAAAAGAAGATCTTGCAGTTTTCTCTTGTCGCTGTTTTTGTCGCATTGCTCGGAATCGCGGCCTGGTTCTTCATCGTTTCAGGATTCGGAAAGGGTGAAGCCAAAGGCTTTGTCTCGGCGGGCGGCCGCATCGAGGGGGAAGAATACAATGCCGCATCCAGGACAGGGGGAAAGGTGGACAGGATTTACGTGGAGGACGGAGATTCCGTGAAAAAGGGGCAGGTCACGGCAACCCTGAACTCGCAGCAGCTTAAAGCCCAACTGGATTCCGCCCTTTCTGAGGAGGATCTCGCCGAGAACCGGCTGGCTCAGGCCCGGATCGCTCTCTCCGAGGCCATGGAGAGGACCCAGGCCACCGTAAACCAGGCCTCCGCAAATCTCAGGGTGAATCACTCCCAATTCGGCAAAGCCAGGGTTTCTCATGATCAAACACTGGCTTATATCAAGATGTCCCAGGCTCAAGTGGAGCAGAGCCGCCTTGAGTATGAGCAGTCCCTGGCGAATCTCAGGAAGGCCGTGGCGAACCTGCGGTATAATGAGAAGGAATATGTGCGATTCAAAAACCTTGCCGCAGAGGATGCTGTGCCCAGATCCAAATTCGATGCCATCGAAACCCAGTATCTCACGGCGCAAGCAGAATATGCCCTTGCCCGGAAAGAAGTTGAGAAAGCCAGGGTGGCAAGGGAGAGGAGCCGAAGGGACCTGGAGGCGACTCTCGGGAACACCGCCATCGCGAAGGCAGGGATTGTGGAAGCTCAATCGGTTGTCCAGGCAGGGGAGGCAAACCTTGCCACTGCAAGGGCAGGCTTATATGAAGTCCGCCGTCAGGAGGAGGAGGTCCGAAACGCCCAGGCCATGATCAATAAGGCGAAGGCTCAGGTCGCATCCGCCAGGGCGGATCTGGAGGATGCCGCAATTCGAGCGCCTCGTGGACATGGATGACCTTTTCCTTCGGGTTTTTCTCTCTACAAAGGCCGCCGGCAGGATCAAAGTGGGTCAGGAAGCGAGAATCTATCCCGATGCGTACCCAGGAGAGAGCTTTGATGCAAGAGTCTCAAAGATCTCGGACAGGGCGGAATTCACCCCTAAGAACGTGGAAACAAAGGAGCAGAGATCCAAGCTGGTCTTCGAAGTGCGCCTCAAGATCGCAAAAAACAAGGATTACAAGCTGAAACCGGGCATGACCTCCGATGCCCTGATTCGAATCGCCGATGACGCTTCCTGGGAAAAGGCAAAGGCTCGGTAAGTTTTCCCACGGACGTGAATAACGTCAATGAGGCGTGATGGGATTTGTATCGGGGGTCACTAAAGGAAGGTGACTCAACCCGTGGAACCCGCTCTGGTTCTTGAAAATATCTCCAAACAATACAAGTCCGTCCAGGCGGCACTCGGAGTCTCCCTGGAGCTCAGGCCCGGCGAGATTTTCGGTCTCATCGGCCCCGATGGGGCAGGCAAGAGCACATTGATCCACATCGCCGCCGGTCTCCTCGATCCCGACCAGGGCAAGGCCCGGCTCTTCGGAGTGGATGTTTCCAAAGATCCTGAGGGGATCAAGCCCCTTTTGGGCATCCTGCCTCAGGGCCTCGGTCTCTCCCTGGCCCAGGAGTTGAGCATCGAAGAAAACATCAATTATTTTGCCGAAATCAATCAGGTCCCTCAAAAAGAGCGGGATGAGATGAAGGAAAAGCTCCTGACCGTGACTCAGCTTGCCCCGTTCCGCGACAGGGCTGCGAAAAATCTATCAGGGGGCATGAAACAGAAACTGGGCTTGTGCTGCACCCTCATCCACTCCCCAAAAATGGTCTTCCTTGATGAACCCACAACCGGGGTAGATCCCATCTCCAGGCGCGACATCTGGTACCTGATCAACAAGATCATCAAGGAGAGGGAGCTGACCATTTTTCTCACGACTTCCTATATGGATGAAGCCGAGAGGTGCCACCGCATGGCCTTGATGCACCAGGGGCAGGTCCTGGCTTTGGGAGATCTGGAGCAGTTGATAGCCCAGACGGAAGGGAAGCTCCTGGAGATTCACGCACAAGACCTTCAGGGAACCCTCAAAGGGTTGAAAGATGCCCCTGGAGTGCGGGTCATGTACCCCATGGGGGACAAGCTGAACGCCCTCTGCACCGGAAACGGAACTGGCGCTTCCGACCTGGCCGCCTTCGCCGCAGGCAGAAATATTACGGTGGAGCGCATTGAAGAGGGGCGTCCCACTCTGGAAGACGTCTTTCTCTCCAAAGTATTGAAAGAATCAGGGGGCGTGAACCAGAAGGCCCTGGAAGAACTCTTCGGGGGCGGAGAAGGCGCCCGATCCTCCTCAGAAGACAAGGTCATCGTCGTTCAGAACCTGTATAAGTATTTCGGGAAATTCGCGGCTGTCCACGATGTGACCTTTCATGTAAAAAGGGGTGAGATTTTCGGTTTCCTGGGGCCCAATGGCGCGGGGAAAACGACGACCATCAAGATGCTCTGCGGGCTCTTTCCGCCATCCTCCGGCTCAGGGACCATCGTCGGCCTCGATCTGATGAGGGAACAGATGAAAATCAAGAAAAGCATCGGCTATATGTCCCAGAAATTCTCCCTTTACAGAGATCTTACTGTAGGCGAAAACATCGAGCTCTATGGAGGAATTTACGGCGTTTCTCCGGTTGAGTTGAAACGCAGAAAATCCCTGATCCTTCAGATCGCGGACCTTGAAGGCAAGGACAGGGCGATCACAGACAGCCTTCCCATGGGAATCAAACAAAGATTGGCTCTGGGATGCGCCATCATTCACAAGCCGGAGGTGATTTTCCTGGATGAGCCCACATCGGGCGTTGATCCCATCGCCCGCAGGCTCTTCTGGGACATCATCTTCTTCCTTTCCAGGCAGCTTCAGGTAACGATTCTGGTGACTACCCACTACATGGATGAAGCGGAGCAGTGTGATCGCCTTTCCCTCATGCACCTCGGGAAACTGATCGCCCTCGGCTCACCTCAGGGACTCAAGTCGGAAATCCACAAGGAAATCGGCGCCATGCTGGAAATTCTGGTGGATGCGCCCTTTGAGGCTCTGGAAGTCGTCTCCAGGGCATATCCCTTTTGCAACATCTTCGGAAGGACACTTCATCTCTATACGCCGGATGTGAAAAGGACACAAGACACCATTGGAAGTCTCCTGGGAGAGAAGGGCATCCAGGTGAAAGAAGTGAGAACCCGTCTCATGCCCTTTGAGGACGTTTTCGTCTATTTCTGCGAAAAGGCGGAAAAGGAAGGGAAAAAAGAATGAAACTCTCTTTCTCCTTTCGCCGCATGTCTGCCGTGACTCGAAAGGAGTTCCAGGAGCTTGTCCGCAACTGGATGGGTTTTCTCTTGAGCATCGTATCACCCATCATTCTGTATTTCCTTTTCGCCTACGGCATGCCCCTGGATGTGAAGAACATTCCAATGGTGGTCCTGGATGAGGACAAATCATCGGAGAGCCGTGCCCTGATTGATGTTTTCACAAACAGCCAGGTCTTTGAGTTGCGCCGCATGGTGGGGTCTTCCGGGGAAGTGGACAGAATCATGCGCCTTGGAGAAATCAGGGTTTGTCTCGTCATCCCCTCCGACTTTTCCCGTAAGATTCGCCAGGGGATGAGGCAGGAGATCCAGGTTCTCGTTGATGCCACCTATCCGAACAGGGCGGCCATCATGGCCGGTTATGTGGATGCCGCTCTCGCCGATTTCAGTGAAACCAGGGTCAAGGCTTTACTTGTCAGGGTCATGGGAGGAGGCGGAGAAGGAGGGCTTCCGGTCTCCATGCTCACAAGCGCCTGGTTCAATCCCACTTTAAGAAGCGAGGATTTCATCGTTCCGGGAGTTATCGCAATCATGCTGATCTTTCTCCCGCCGATTCTTGCAGCCATTTCCATATCCAAGGAAAAGGAGACCGGCTCCATCATCAATATGCTCTGTTCCCCTGTCTCCAAGGCGGAATATCTTGTGGGAAAAATGATTCCCTATATTGTCATCACCTATGGAAATTTTCTCCTTTTTCTGCTTTTCACTGTCACCATTTTCAAGGTTCCCCTCCGGGGAGATCTCTTTCTCCTCCTGGGGGTTTCCTTGATTTATGCCGTTTCCGTCATTGGGATCGGCCTTCTGGTCGCAGTTCTGGTGGGAAACCAGATCTCCGCCATTCTGATCGTGGCTGTGGCTACATTGATCCCATCTTTCATGTACTCCGGTTTTCTTCTTCCCACGATTTGCATGGACTCGACTGCCCGCACGATTTCACAAATTCTGCCTCCGACCCATTACATAGATTTCATCCGAAAGCTCATGATCAAAGGGGTCGGGGTCTTATATCTTCAATCGAGCATTGTGATGCTGATCCTGATCGCCCTCGTTCTTTTCGGGCTCTCCATCGCGCTGTTCAAGAAGAAGCTGAGTTGATATGTTCAAACTATTCATCCTGATAAAAAAAGAGATTCTCCAGTTCTTCAGGAATGTGCCCCTCCTGGTCATTGTCCTTTACGCCTGCACCCTGGATGTGTACATGGCATCCGAGTTCACCCAGGATCTTCGAAACTATCCCATGGCCGTCTATGACCTGGATCGAACCCCGAGAAGCGAGGCCCTGGTCCGAAAGATCCGGAAGCCCTTTTTCCACATTCAGACCTATGTTCAGGAAGAAAGAAACATCGAGGACCTGATTCTTCGTGGAGATGTGGGGGTTGTGCTCGTGATCCCGAAGGACTTTCAGAAGCGGCTGAATTCAGGCACAGGGGCCACGGTACAGGTCATTCTGGATGGAACCTCCAGTAATACGGCGGAGCTCGCGGGAAGCTATCTCTACAACATGGTCTCCTCCTTTTCCTCAGACATCCTTTTCGAAAGATGGCAGGTCTCGAAAACCACGGCAAAGCTTGTCCCCATCGTTTCGTCCAGAATCCGCTATGAGTTCAACGAAAACCTCACCGACGAGTGGACCATGTGTCTCCAGGAGTTCTTCACCATGATGACCCTTATCGCCATCCTTCTTCCCGCGACCGCCATGGTCAATGAGAAACAGTTCGGCACTGTGGAGCAATTGATGGTGACCCCGCTTCGCCCGTATGAGATCATGCTGGCCAAAGTGATTCCCATGGTGGGAATATTCCTTGTGGCAAGCTTCATCTCCGTATACTGCGTCATGGTCCCTGTTGTAGGGATCCCCCTGAGGGGGAGCTTCCTGGATTTCCTGATCCTTACGATCATGTTCTGTATTACAAGCTCCGGCCTCGGGCTTCTGGTTTCCACCGTTTCCCAGAATCTCTCGGAAACCGTGCTTCTCACGATTCTCCTGTTATTCCCCATCATGTTTCTATCCGGCGCCTGGGTCCCCCCTGAAGCGATGCCCCCCTGGATGCGGGCCCTTGTGACCCTTTCCCCCTTAAAATACTATCTGGACATGGGGATCGCCGTTTTCCTGAAAGGCAATACCCTTCTCTTCATGTGGAAAGACTGCCTTGCCCTGGGCGGCCTTGGCGCCGCCATATTCTGGCTCGGGGCCGTAAGGTTCAGGAAGATGTTTGGGTAGGGAGCACCGTCGAGGTGCCCTATAAATTGAAATCTCCTTGATCCCGAAAGTTCCCGACAAATTTGGAGCCCAATTGGAACTTGATTGTCACCCTGTCGTGCCCCATAATAGCAGTCGGACTATAGAAACTGCAAGGGGGCTATCTCTAATGTTCATCGCAGCAAACAACGTGACAGGCATGGCATGGTTCAAGAACCTTCGCACGGATCACCACGGGCACACGGAACATTACGTGAAACCGGAGACGACCTCGATCCCGACAGGGGTAGAGACACCGAAAATCAATGAAACCTTCATCAAGTACGTGAACATCGTCGCGAAGCCGGAGAACTTCAGGCGGATTGCGGGAAACGACAGCTACATAACCTTTGGCGAGATGGAAAGCGCAGCCAGAATGGGCCCCAACTGCGGGTTTGACAGGCAGCTCGTGGAAGCGTGTGCTTTCTTTGCCGGGAACGGAGGCGCGAACTTCAGGGCCCTCGACAGTCTTGTCCGCCTGGATGGGTATGTGGGCAGCGCCGACTTTGAAGCGGCAAACAAGGTGTACCAGGCCGACCTTGAAAAAGCGGCGAAACGGCGACAGGTCGCTGAGGCGGCAGACACGGTTTATAAGGTATTCGATACGCTCAAGACGGTGGGCGCAAATGGAAATCCGCATTTCATAGATCAGATTGACCTGAAGGGCCTCGTTGCGGGCGGCGGCAGTATTTGGACACCAGAGCAAAGAGAGGCGGCCCGTGTAGTGCTGGACAACTTCGCGGCGATTGATGGGATCAATACCGGCGGACGATGCGACGGCCTCATCGGCAAAGAGGACCTTCTGACCGCTAAGACCTCGCCTGGTAAAGTCGTTCTCTAACTATCATCATAACCGATTGTGGAGCGGCGCCTTCGCCCGATGACGATGATCGCGGTGTCCTCCCGTAGATTTCCGCTGGATTGCCGCACTGCCGCGTCATCTCAACTCCCATAGAGGGGTTGCGGAGATTCCCAACGAAGCGACCATCCCTTTCCATTCATCTCCTTTGAGCTCATCGGAAATGAGCATTGGAAGAATAGTAAAGGGCTCGATGTCTTGATCGCCGCTCCGGAAGGAGACATTCGCACCCGGCCTGACGTGGAAGCCCCAGCCCATCTCGTGAAAGACCAGTGCCAGGGACGAGCCCACTGTTGCAAAGGAAAGGCCTGTCAAATCTTCGGCATCCGGTCCCCGACCATCGGGGGCCTTCAATCGGCTCTTGAATTGAGTCATGTCCCGGGCCAGCTCGGGGAGCACCGAAGGGGTGATTCCTGAGAGGGCCTCTTTCTGCCCCTGCACAAGCTTTCTCCATCCCGGCAAATATACTGTTATTTCGACATCCTCCCACTTGAGCGGCTTCAGGGCTTGCGCCTCAGATGTTCCCCCTTGAAGCGAGAGAAACTGAAGCTCGAGCTCCGGGATATGATCTCCAAGGAGGGAGACTGCCTTCGCTTTGTCCACTTCTTGGGATCGTGCAGGCAGTTTCTCAATCGCCCGGATCCGGTCCTCAATGGGAGGATGCGTGTCGTAGGGATCCTTCGGGGAAGCCTTCTCTTCATCCAGTAAGCGAGCGATGTTTTTCCTGGTTAAGGCTTCTTCAAGAAACATCGAAAAGCCGTCAGAGATGGGAGGACGATATCCCGCGTTCAGGAGAGGGGCAACCTCCTCGATCCAGTAGGGCATGAAGGCAACTGCTCCTTCCTGAGTCGCTTGCAGAGCCTTTGCCGTGGCGCCGGTTCCGGCTACCTTTGCGGCAAGCATGTCTGCCGCATACTCCTGCTGTCTTGAAACTGCGTGTGTAATTCGGAGGAAAAGGTTGCCATACCAGATGAAAGGCCATTGAAGTATGGAATTCTGCTCAGCAAGCCCCAGAATGGTCCTTCCGATGGCTTCTCGCGTTTTGTAAACCCATGGCCCGAGTTTCGTGTCGCCACTGTGGTAGTGACCGAATTCGTGAGCTATGATGGCGCGAAGCTGTGAAACGGTGAGGACCTGGAGCAGGGGGAGACCCAGCCCCATTACCTTGCGACCTCCGAAGCCCATGACGCCTCCCCGCTGAGTCACCCATGCATTTGCCTCAAGCAGAAGGTAGACTTCGGCAGGCATTTCCTGGTTTACAGCCTTGGCAACAGAGGTAAGCTCTTTGAATAGGCCGGGATACTTTTCCTGTTTCAATTGCGGTCCCGGCGGCTCGAACCGTTCCCTGCGGGGCAGGATGGACCACAGAATAATCCCTGCGCCGATGACGCAGAACAGAGTCAGTTTCCCATGGATTCTGTGCAGATAAGCCCATTCCGCGTAAGGGATGTAAAGAAGCAAGGCGGCAATGCCTATTGCAAGTCCATAGAAGACGATCATCAAGACAACCGCCAGAATCGCCCGCAAAGTATAGGAAGAAGATCTTGAGTCTGACATGCTACCTCCTGTCGCCATTGTATGGTTGCCGACCCCGAAGTCTCAGGTTCTCCGAGGCTCCTTCAAGGTCCGCACAAACAAAACCCAAAGCCCCACAGGGACGATGAGGTTTTTTGTCGAAAAGGACACATAGGGCGTCAAGACGTCCATATCGGCGAGTCCGGCCCGATATAACTGGAAAGCACTCAAGAGCGCGAAAGCACAAAGTACTGCGGCCAGGATCTTCTGCTTCGAAGAAGGGGGCTCCGTGGGCTTGAATCTTCGCCAACGGGTGAAGGAATCCAGGAAACGGGACCCGATCTCTTCGATTCTCTCCATCCGGCATATTGCCGCAATGTAGAGAATCAGGGAGCCCGACACGGCGATCCACAATACTTGGGGTGAGTAATCGCGGATCATCTCCACGATTCCATTCAGCAGGGCGCAAGGGTACAGAAAGTAGGATACAAAAAGCGAGAAAGGAAAGGCGCGGGTATTATCCGGGTTCGAGAAGAGAAGCTTCATCCCGAAAAGAAGCTTGGATATTCCAAAGGCCAGGAAAAACAGCAGGACATAAGCGACGATCTTACCGGCGGCATCCGCCAGGCGCCCATGGGCGGCGGGGACGGTGTCGAAGCTTCTTGAATAATGACTGGAAACCATTCCGGACAAGAAGATGCTCATGAACCACACCAGACACGAGGCGGGAGAAGGTCCGAGAGCCAGGCAGAATCCCGTCACCGCGAGAGCCAGTGCCCACAAACCCTTGGCGAGAGACGGTTTCAGGAAATGGAGCATCACCCCCGCCCACATCAGGGTCAAGAAAGAACCTGCAAGGAGGATCACCGAGAAAAACACGTGGCAATGGACCCTGATCGGGCTCTTCGAACGCTCCCGCCCGTAGAAGGAGAGGTCAAGCCACTGGATGAGGCGGCCGATCACATGGGGGTCCACTGCTTCCGCGGCATGAATGGAGTTAGGGGAGATGAACAGCTCCAGGGCCGTCTTGTCCGTGAAACTCCCCAGTCGGGCTCCCTCTGTTTCCGCCCGTCCTTCACTCACCGATTTCAAGGATTTTCGCATAGTTTTCCCAGGAGGAGATTCCTGTGTTTCACATTCAGCTCGCCCCCCACATACAGACCCACGGCGACAACCGCGTTTATGGAATCATCCACCTGAGCCGCGTCAAGAGCCGTGACGACCCCCCATGAATGGCCGAAAACCGCTTTCCTGTCCGGGTCTACTTCAGGGAAGCGCTCTTCGATGAATCTCGAGGCCCCTTTCAGGATGGCCAGATTTCTCCTGGGGGAGCCGGTGGGAAAAGCAGGATCAGTTGGGAAGTACAAGGCGCAGGCAGCATACCCGCTGCGAGCCAGCTCCAGGGCCATCATGGCGAACTTGTCCGCAGGGTAAAAGATTCCGGGACACAGAAAAACGAGGGGCGCCTTTCCCTGGACGCTCCCAGGATCTTTCGGAGGCAGGAAGAGGACCGCCCTCCCCTTCTCTCCCCCTTCCACGGGAAAGGCAATTCTCACCGAGCGCGCAGGGATTCGGGAAAAGTATGTCCCCGTCAGACCCACGACCACCAGGACGGCAGACAAAGCGAGGAAAAGGGAACTTTTTTTCACGTCTCTCCTCCTGTGCTCATAATAACGCTCTCACTCCCAGTTATTCAAGGTATCCACAATTTGTCTGCCGGCCCAGAGGATCTCGTCCCGCCTCTGTTCGCCGAAAAGGCCCTTTACCTCCGCATCAAGGAGGGGGGCGTTCTTGAAGGCCCTGAAGGCGGCGGCAAATCCTGTCCCGTAAAGAAGAAGAGCCGCCAGAATCAACAAGGGCAAACAGGGAAGGAACTCGAGGCCCAGATTCCGCTCTCCACCGATCCCTGGAAATCTCGCAACAGGCCATTTCCACGAATATCCATAGCAGTTCCAGCAGGTCCGCATCGCATTCTCCCGTTGTATCCAGTCATCGGCGGGGCTTCTCCATGAATTGGCGCGATCCGGCTTGAATACCTCTTGGCGCCCCCACGCAACCTCCCCCCGTCAGGACGGAGGAATGCCGTATTGAGAAAACATCGAATCGCCCTCTTGATTGCTTTCATGATAGGGACGGCCATGTTGTCAGGGTGCACGAATCCGACGAATATTCGCAGGGTATCGAACAAAGAGGCCTCAGAGCTGGACAATGATCTATTCAATGCCGATGGAAACAAGATTCTATCACAGCCATTCGGTTTTCGCGGCACCGTATCGCCCCCTATTGGGCGTTGACACCCTGGTCCGACCGCGATCCTTGCGCACACTTCTTTTCTGTGGTAGAATAAATATAACCGGTAGGGAATGCTCAATCCTTGATTCTGTGATTAACGAGGAGGGAATGCCATGGGCCTCGACAATGTTGAGTTGATCTTGAAGGTAGAGCAGGTCTTCGACTTCCAAATAACCGACGAGGAGGCGTTTGCGGTTGTCACTGTTGGTGATTTGAGAGATCTCATCACGAGAAAAGTGGAGAAACCCGTGGAGCATCAAGGCTGTCCTTCCCAGATCATGTTTCATCGACTTCGCCGCGCCCTCGTGTCCGTCTGTCAAATCGCAAGAAGTGCAGTCCGCCCCTCGGCTTCAATGGCCGACTTGATTCCCACCGCAGGACGTCGCAGAAGCTGGGAGAATTTGTCTCAGCATTTGCGTGTGAAGTTACCCTCTCTCGCACACCCGGAGTGGATGGTGTGGCTGCTCGGTTTGTCGGCTCTGGTCATTGCGGCGACGCTTGGAAGCAGCCTCTACTATTCCAGTTCAACGAGCACCTTCGTTTACCAGGCCCCTGCATCCTGGTTCTTTTTGACTTTGTTCCTCTCCCATCTTGCACGGCGCTACGCAACCGATTATGTCGCTGGATGCGAAACGGTCGGGGGGGTGTGCAAAGCGCTGGTTCGCGATTCGGGAATCTCGCAACCCCGCTCGTGGAGTAAAAACGAGATCTGGACTATCCTTGTCTCTACTTTCGAGATAGATCGCGGGTGTTCGAAAGAAGAAATCAAGCCCGAGGCCCGCATTGTTCAAGAACTGGGCCTTGAGTAGACTTTGTCTGTGTGGAGGAGGCTTACCCGTGATCAACAGAATTCTTATGTCGCTGCTCCTCACTCTGCTGGCTCTCGCGGTTGCCGGGGCTCAAAATTATCACACACCCTCCGAGATTACAAAGATCATGGAAGCGTCGCCAATTGCTTACCAGGTGGGAATTTTCAAGCCCGAGACAAGGAGCAAGAGCCCGAAGAGACCGCTCAATCATCCAGGCTATTTTCAAAAAAGGACTTCGCGAGGTATTGAGCTTGTCCCGTTTGTTCTGCCGACGAAAGTCCAGAGCACTCTTGAGAGCGCGGAAAAACATTTTGCCGCTCACAGATTGGCCGAAGCGAGAACCGAATACCTGAAAATACTCGGCGAGGTTCACGAATTTTCCGTTGCGATGACGTACATTGGTCAGACTTATGAAATGCAGCATGACAGGGAAAATGCTCGAACCTGGTTTCTGAAAGCCGTTGACTCAAATTTTGTGGATTACACGCCCCATTGGTTTCTGGCGGATCTGCTCAAATCGGAAGGAAAACTGAAGGAGGCCGCCAGGGAGATCACGGTCGCCCACGCCCTCAACCGGAATAATACACTGATCTTGCAGGCCCTGAAGATGATCTATCGGGCACAGAAACTGAAGTATTCGGAATGGGAGTTCGCGCCTCAATGCGCTGTTTACAAGAAAGGTGACGCAGTCATTGTCGAGTTGACAAAAGAGTGGGCCGCCTACGCTTTGTGCAAAGCGGTGTGGGCCTACGAGCCGGGCTACAGAAAAAAGATGACCGGTTCTGACAGGGCTTCGCCCTTTGATCTCACCGAGGAAACGGAGTGCCTCGCCAATCTGGTTTCCGGACACAAGATCCTATCGGGGAACAAGCAGCCTCAGGATAAGGCGATACGTTGCGCGGAGAAAGCAATCGAACAGAGGAAGCTTGTCCCTTTCATCATCTATGAGATCTGGGCGCCCGAACATCCCTCTTCTGTTCTGTCTTTGCCGAAGGAGAAAATTGAAGAACTTGCGGAATATGTGCTGAAATTCCGGACGATCTAAAAAATGGCGCCTCTCTGTCACTTCACTCCAATTCAGCGATTTCGGCGGGGACATGCTCTTCCCGCTTCTTTCCCTTTTGGGGCGGCAGGGAGATCAACCTGACCTCATTCGCGGGCAGCTTGATTCTTGCTTCCGTTGGAAGCTCTACCACAACCGTTCGTTTCGGTATGTTCCATTCCACGACCCTGCCGTTGCCTCCCGGCACCGCCACTTCGCTCCCCAAAGGGGGAAGAGATCGTTTCAGCTCCTGGTATGCGTCCACTTCGTAGCGAAGGCAGCATTTCAGTCGGCCGCAAAGGCCCGAGAGCTTCTGGGGATTCAATGACAGGCTCTGCTCTTTGGCCATTCGGATGTTTACGGATCCGAACTCACGCAGGAATGTGGCGCAGCAGACGCTTCGACCGCATGGTCCCAGGCCGCCCACCAGTTTTGCCTCATCCCTGACTCCGATCTGGTGAAGCTCAATGCGGGTCTTGAAGACTCCGGCGAGATCCTTTACCAGTGCCCGAAAATCCACTCTCCCTTCAGCGGTGAAATAGAAGATGATCTTCGACCCATCAAAAGCGTGCTCCACGCCCACCAGTTTCATGGGAAGCTGATGTTTGCGAATTTTCCTTCTGCAGGTTTCCCCTGCCCGCTTCTCTTCAGACCCTGTGCGGAGGATCTTCTGAACATCTTCGTTGTCGGCGATGCGGACGACGTTACGCAGCGGCACCGCAATCTCCTCATCCCGAACTTCCTTGGAACTTACGGCCACCACACCGTGGTCCATCCCCTTGCTGGTCTCGACGATCACGCAATCGCCTATGGAAAGAGACAAATCTCCCGGGGAAAAGAAGTATACTTTCCCAACTCTGTGGAACGAGATGCCCACTACTCTTGCCATTTCTATCTGATCCCTCGTTTCTTATGCGAAGTCACCCCCACCTGGCCCAATGGTATTAGCTTTCTCGCGATTTGACGGGCCTGCGGGTCCTGCCACCTGCGGCAGCCCACAGTGCTCGCAAACTCCCATCCCCCAGTGGGACCCAGTTTGCTCCGCGCCTCAGGGCGCCCAGCCTCCAGCGTCACCCCCAGGCCCTGGGTGGCGAATCACAAGAAATTTTATACCATTGCCCACCTGGCCTCCGCCCTCGGCCTTCCCTGGCCCCCTCAAGAGAAGGGGGAGCAAATCGAGTTTCCTGCGCCCTTTGAGCCGTTTCCGCAGCAGCCCGAGCACCCGCATCCGAAAGTCTGCGCCAGGGCTTTTTTCGGAGTCATGAGCCGCAACTCCACAGGCTTTCCGTAATGGAAGGCCAGTTTGCGGGACAACTCGACGGCATCGGCATTCCATTCGACTGTGAAGAAAAACGTGATGCGACTATTGTCAAGAGAATGAAAGGCCTTCTTCATTTGGAGGGGGATGCCCATTCCATCGGCGGCTTGCTGCGCAACTCTGCAGGCAGCCTCTCCTTTTGCTCTCTGCACCGCCCAGACCGCGAGATCCTCTGGTGTTGCGACTCTGAGAATCTCCTCATTGGGGATAAACTCGGAAAAAGTCGGCGCCTCTGTTTTCTCCACTCTCGCGATTTCGAGGCCCCCGAGGGTCTTGAGCACGACAGTTTGTCCGCTCTCAAGGTTTCGACCTGTCCATCGGCACCACAGAATCCTTCTTCCTTCCGATTTCGTGACGCCTATTACGGCAGGCGCCGTTCCGTTGTTTTTCACCTGTTCTCACCCTCCATAGCGCGTCCCTCTCATCTTCAGAAGCATCGTTTCCACAACGAGTTTCGGGTTGGCGTGCTGTTCCAGTGCCTTGACGGAAAAGAACAGAAGGGATAAGATCTGCTGCAACTGGATGGTTGTCCACTGGAGAGCGGCTTCCCGCAGTTGTGTCAGGCGCTCGGGTTGAAAGAGGATCTTCTCCAAAGATGCCTGTGAATCGCTGCTTTGCTGCCACTCCTTTACGACCAGGATGTCCCTGAACCATCTGAGAAGGAGATCCATCCTCTCACGCCCCAGTTTCTCATTCCAGCGCTCCAGATTCTGAGCCTGGGAAAGAACCTGTGAAAGCCCTTCCGCGGGAAGTGTCTCGACGAAGGACAAGAATTCTTCGCGCATTTGCAATGACTCAGGGTCCTTTGCCAGCAAGCATCCTTTCTTCAGATTTCCCTCGGAAAGAGATGCGACGACCCTCGCCTGTTCCGCACTCAGGCCAAATTCTTCGAAAAGAAACGCCTCTATCAAGTCCCTGGAAACAGGGGTACACTGCACCACCTGACATCGGGACAGAATGGTAGGAAGGAGGAGGGATGGGTCGGGACATATGAGGATGAAGATGTCCGCCGCAGGGGGCTCTTCCAGAAGCTTCAGAATGCTGTTCGCCGCCGCATCTGTCATGCGGTGAGCCCTGTCTATCACCGTTATTCGGTGGCGACCCTCGAAGGGCCTGAAATTCGCGTTGTGCTTCAAATGACGCATCTGATCAATCTTGATGGCAGAACCTTCGGAAGGCGCCACAAGGCTTATGTCGGGATGATTTCCGGAGTCCGCTTTGCGGCACGAGCGACACGAAAGACAGGGGGAGTGATCGGGGTTCGGGGCAAGGCACAGCAGAGCCCTGGCAAACCAGAATGCCAGCAGTTTCTTCCCCACTCCCTCCGGCCCGGAAAAGAGATAGGCATGGGAAATGCGGCCCTTTGACAGGATGTCCCGAAGTCTTCGGAGCGCCTTCTCCTGACCAATGATTTTCATTCAGTTATAGCGGATGCGGCTCCTCTTGAGAAGCTTTCCCGCGATCCGCCGACTCACCTCTATTTGTGAAAACCACACGCGGAGCAGTTTCTTTCGCAATGCCGGGCTTCCTTCCTGTTCGCCAAAAACTCTGACCTGCCAGAGGCTCACAAGCCTTTCCTCGGGGGGTATCCGAATCGCGGAATTGAGAAGAATCCTCTCCAGCTCAAGGAGGGCTTTCCGTTTTCCCGGAACCGCGATTGTTCGGATCAGATTGGCGGTCACGAAACTGTAATTGCTCGGCTTGGTTTCACGAAACTCCACTGGTTTCCTGCTTTCTCACGAATTGCTTGAATGCAGAGAGAATCTCCTTCTGAACCTTTTCCACAGGTTGTTCCGCCTGAACTCGAATGATTCGCGCCGGCGTCTGCAACGCCAGCTCATGGTATCCCTTCCTTACCCGGCGATAGAACTCCAGAGTCTCCTGATCCAGGCGATCGGGCGCCACCCCCTGGTCGGCAAATCGCTTTACCACCCTTGATAGGCCCAATTCCGGCGGCAGGTCCAGCCAGAAGGTAAGATCAGGGGCCAATCCGTCGGTAGCCCAGTCATTCTGTTCTTTCACGAATTCCGGACCCAGGCCCCTCCCATCCCCCTGGTAGGCGACGGAAGCGTCGGCATAGCGATCGGACAAGACCACCGTGCCTTCAAGGAGAGCAGGCAGGATCAAATCTCTTGTATGCTGGGCCCTTGCGGCAAGGAACAGGCAAAGCTCGGTTTTTGCCGACATGTTTCCATTTGCCGGATCCGACAAGATAGCGCGAATTTTTTCTCCCAGGGGCGTTCCACCGGGCTCTCTGGTCACCAGGACGGAGTAACCCCCGTCTCTGAGGTTTTCCGCGAGGAGGTGGATCTGGGTGCTCTTCCCGACCCCTTCGATCCCTTCAAAGGTTATGAATTTCCCTCTTGCCTTCACGCCGTTTCCCCTTATGGCATACATGTTCTGGGTGTGCGGTTCTTTTCCTTGTTACAGCCTGAAAGGCTGCGATTTGGGAGACAGAGGTTCTCGTTCCTGCTTCCGAGAATATCACCCCCGACCCCTGAAGAGGTAAACGCTCCAGGAAAGGATGAGTACCCTTGTGAGCGCATCTGGTAAAGGATACACGTGTTCTGAGTGCGGGGCGTCCAATCCGGAGGGCGGGCGGTTCTGCGGCGCCTGCCATGCTCCACTTCCTGCGGCAGCCGCGACGCAGAAGCTTCCCGAGGCCGAAACCCCCGAGTCTCCTCCTGCGGGGATCACGGAACCCGCTTCTTCCGAAGAATCGTCACAGGTCCCGAAAAGACATGATATGAGCTACGGTAAGGCTTTTGGCTTTTTCTTCGAGGATAAGGACTGGGTTCGGAAAATTCTGATGGGCGCCCTTTTCAACCTCCTGGGGGTTGTGCTCATTGGGACCGTTATAAATACAGGGTATTTTGTGCGGGTCATGCGCAGGGTTCGGGATGGTTTGGAGAACCCACTGCCCGAGTGGGACGACATCGGCGGTCTGCTGACGGAGGGTCTGGCGCCCTGGGGAATCGCCCTCCTATACTCACTACCTGCCATCCTTCCGGGTGTCGCGGCAAATGTTCTGTCCACCTTGGGCGAAGCCGTCAAGGACGACGCCGGCGGCGTTTTTGCCATGTTTGCCTGCTGTTGCTCCTGCTCTTCCATACTTGGTTATCTGCTGCTTGCCATGATGCCTGCTGCTTTGATTCAATACGTCCGCACAGGAGAGTTCGGAGCGGCTTTTCGTTTCGGAGAGATGTTCAAGCTGATCCGGAAATGCTCAAGCCCTTATGTCTTGACTCTTCTCGTGGCCCTGGGGGCCCACATGCTTGGAGGTTTCGGAGTCATCCTGTGCTGTGTCGGGGTCCTGGCTTCCTACTTCTGGTCCGGCTGTGTTGCCTTTCATCTCTATGGGCAGCTCTGGAGATTCGTGGAAGAGGCGCCGTGAGCACCAGGGTGTCCCGTAACATGGTGAGGCTTGGAGACGGCCTGGCTCGTTTTTTGGTGGACCACTGGCTCTTTCTCATAAACGGCGCTCTGCTCCTGGTAGTCAGTGCTTCTTTGAGCGCACCCTGCCTGACGCAAAGCGGGCATCCTTACCTCGCTTCTCTTGCCTACAAGGGCTTCAGCTCGATCTGCCATCAGAAGCCGGAGCGATCCCTTCTCTTCCTCGGGGCTCCAATGGCCGTCTGCGCAAGGTGTTTTGCCGTCTATGCTTCCCTGCTCGGCACAGGGCTTCTATTCACCTTCTTGCGACGTCTGTGGCGCAACCAGCTCCCGAGGATCTCGCTGCGGCTCCCTGCACTTGCCGCACTCCCGTTGATCGTGGATGCGGGAACGCAACTGACAGGACTTCGGGAAAGCACTCAGGCTCTTCGCATTATCACGGGAGGACTCGCGGGCGCCGGAGCGGGAATTCTTGTTCTTTTCTTCCTGGAGCGGGCATTCAGGGAGGCCCGGGACTCTGTTACTGAAACGCAGTGAGGCGGTGAGATTCGGCATTGCAGGGCTACCTCTCTCCGGGCTGAGAGATTCCCTCCAGCACGATCATTCGCTCCGCGAGGGGTAAGGAATCGGCGGCTTTGTATGCGGTCTTCAGGTCTGCATTTCTTATGCGTCTCTTCAGGATCGGCCAGGAAGCGATCTCCCTGTAGAGCTTCTTCGGCACTTTCATTTCCTTTAAGTATTCCTCATTGATGAGGACCCGCTCCCCCTTTGCCAGAACCGCGATCACGTCTTCTCTGCTTTGCAGTTGGGGCAGGCGCTGCTCCGCCTCCAGGGAGTATTGAAAAGGAGAAATCCTCACAATGTGCGTCCCCTTTTGATGAATCGCCTCTTTCCCTTCAGGCGTGATAAACGGGAAAGGCCATAGGCCTGAGAAAACGCTGAGAAGAAGGATCACACAGCCGAAGAAGACCGCTGAACGAAAGAGGGCGTTTGGAGGCAACTTCCGTGCGGCAAGCGCCAACGGCAGGAAGAGCCTCCCTGTCCAAGGGGACGAGAGAGCGTCGGGGTGCAGCACCTGTACGGCAGCAGCCAGCGACAGAAGTCCCAAGGCCATGAACAGAAATGTGTTCCCGAAAATCATCCATGCCGGAATGAACGAAAGTCCGATGATTCCGAGCACTATGGCGGTAAGGAGGCAGGCGCCTTTCATTACGGGCGTCTCCTTCCATCGGCTGTAAGCGGCGGCGACCAGAAGGGCCCCTGCAGGGAGTGCGGGGAAGGAATAGTGAACAAGGCGCGTCTCCGGGAGGGTGAAAACAAGGAAAATGGCTGCCATCATGGCGAGGGGGTAGGAGAATTCCGCTTCTTTCCAGGCTTTCTTCCACAGAAGAAGACCCAGGGAGGCCAGAAACAGAAAAGACCAGGGAAGAAAATGGACCAGGAAATAGCCGTAGAGATTGCTCAAAGGATAGTAGAGGTCATGAAATTTGCCGAAGTTCTCCCTTATGATAAAGAAAGTCCACCAGGTTTCCCATTCTCCCTTTGCCCACATGCTGAGAGGCCAGATCGCTCCGACCCCAAGGGCCGTTCCTGCGAAAGCCAGACTCCACCTTGAGAAAAAGGGTCTCCAGCCGCCTCTGAAAAGACCCGCGAAGAATATGAAAGCAAGAACGATGGGGACGGCCACAGGACCCTTGACAAGGAGAGCGCCGCCAAGGGCCGCGCCCGCCACGAGCCAACTGGCCTTCTCATCCCCTTTGTGAAGTTTCGCAATTTCCACCATTGCCGCGAAAAGGCACAAAGACCAGGCGGCATCCAGCATGCCCGATCGGGCAAAACGGCCGGAGCTTACGCAGGTCCCGGCCAGAAACAGGGCCAGGAGCCCTGTTTTCGGGTCCTTGAGACTCGCGCCGAGCCGGTAGACCAGAAACAGGATGAGCAGGGTAAACAGGAGCGAAGGAACCCGCCCGCCGAGGAGCGTTTCCCCGAACGGGATAAAGGAAACTCTCATGGCCCAGTACAGGAGGGGGGGCTTGTAGAATGCCAAAGCTCCGAACCAGGTCGGCTTGAACCATTCATTCTCGGAAGCCATGCTTTTCGCGATGGCGATATAGAGCCCTTCGTCATCCTCCCGAGGGAAATTCGGATTCCCGAGAAAGATGGCATACGCGACCGCAAAGAAAAGAAGCGCGGCCACAAGGGGATGTCGAAGCCTGCGCATGAGGTCCGTCACGGGCGAGGCAACTCTTCTGCGAAATTGATCCCATGGAGGAGGCATCCCAACTGGGCTTGAACAAGAGATTTGATCGGAAGAAACCTTATTTCGCTGATTTCGGCTTGCAGTTCACATCTTTCTTTGACCAGTTTCGCCAGATTTTCTCGTTCGGAAAAGAGTCGCTCCTCGATCTCTCCTTTCGCCTTTTCGCGAGCAAGGTCCACGAGTCTCAGTAGCTGACCCCCTTTCAATAGATCCTTGAAGGGTCGCAATTTCTCCGCATCGTAGGCCTGGGCTGCCGTTGCAGGGAGGTCGAATCTCTCATCGGCCAGAGCACGCGCTTTGGCAGTTTCCCAATCGCCTTCGAATCTCCCGAAGTATTCATCAAGCACATCCCGAAGCCCTGAAGGGATGAAGTGTTGACGATTGCGGTGAAAGTACGGCGCGAGCGCCGAGAAAATCTCTTTTCGTTTTTGCAGGCCGATCAGGGCGGGCGTTCGCCGGGATCGGGGAAGCACGGTTTCATCGGCAATACTTGGATGAGAGAAATAGGGGACTTCCACAATCAGGCCGAAAGGATTCCATCGTGCTTGTGCATACTCATCGCAGGAAGCGCCGGCCGAGATTCCGGCGGCAGGATCTTCCATGCCGCAGCTCTCGCAGTAGTCATATTCATCTTTGACTCCGTACATCCGAAAAGAGGCCAGATCGTCCCAGGGTTCCAGGTAAGGGACTTCCGGCTCTCCCAGGTGAAGGGGGATGTCACAGGAGGCAGCAATCCGGTACAGCTCAGGGAGAAGCTCCGGAGCAGGATGGGTCAGATAGAAGTAAGCCCCGCCGAATGTGCAGTTATGCAGGTTCATCATGAAATCAATGCGCCTTTTCTCCATGAAACTCATGATCGCCCGCGTTTCAGGAATGGGGCGATCGAAGCGAAGATTCTTGTACCGGACAGGGAATGTCCATTCCACCTGGTTGGGCTCTGTGGGCCGATAGTAATGTGTAACGAAATGAAACAGATCGGATGGGCATCCGTACCAGCCCTCATTCAGCCTGGCCCCATCGGGATCGGCCACCTTGATCAGTTGCCACGCAAAATCGGATTCGGCAACATAGTCCGGGTTCCGAGCCAGCTTCTCCGCAAGGATTTCCAGAACCATGGCGCCTACAGGCTCATCCGGGTGGGGAAGGCCCAGAAACAGGGCATTCTTCGGTCCATTGCCGATTGTAAGACATGTGATTTCATCACCGCAACGGGAATGCCCCAAAGCCGAAAGCTTCACATGATCAGGAAACTCCGCCGCCAATCTTGCTGATGATTTCAGGTATTCGTCTACAGTGCAATAGCGCGAAAAATCCGGAACTTCTTCTGTCCATTTCGGGAGCAGCTTTCCGACCATTTCGAGATTTTCAGCACCACGGGAGCATACTCCTTTACCGATCCGTCCATGATCATTTAAAGCCTGGTCCCTCACCCCCACCTGACCTCCCCCATCAAGGGGGAGGAAAGTTTAGAGCAGCTTGCTCAAATCAGTAGCAGGAAGGGACCTCAGGAGAAACCGAATCCTATGGCATAATGACAGGAGGTGCAGGACATGAGCCATAGAATTTTGGGTATCCTCGCAATTCTCACCATCTTCTTGGTCGGCCAAACCTGGGTGTTCGCCGAAACTGAGAAGAACAGCCAACAGGAACAAAAAACACAATTCAAGGCAGATGTGAAGGCCGTGAGAGACCAATTACGCTCTGAACGGGATGCTCTCAAGTCAAAATACAAGACCAAGATTGAAACCCTCAAAACCAGCAGACAGAATGAGCTGAATTCGGCAAAGACCCCTGAAGAGCAAGAAACAGTGAATCAAAAGTATCGCCAGGAGCTCAAGACTCTCAGGGATAATGCCAAAGCGGACAGGAAGTCCCTTCACGAGAATTTCAAACAGACGAAGGAGAGTTTGAGATCCAAATACGGGCGCCCCAATAAAGACAAGGACAAGAAGTAACCTCTGATTCAGGCAGGGCTCCGAAACCGGTACCCTACGCCGGGTTCAGTCAGCACGTGTTGCGGTTGGGCTGGATTTTCTTCGATCT
>JACPDT010000040.1 GCA_016183865.1 Armatimonadota bacterium
GGAAGACAGAAAGACATTGGACGTGTGGGCTCACAGCCGCGCTTTGGAGGCCCGTCTTGTGGAACGAGCGACGATCATAACCAAGTGTTTGCAGGGAGAATCCGTCAAGCAAATTGCACAGGATCTGCGCGTACGTCCCAATACGGTCATTGACTGGCGGCGGCGCTTTGACAAGGAAGGGATTGGCGGTCTCTACGATCTTCCCCGTTCCGGCAAACCCCCTCGTTATGACGCCGAATTTCGCAAACACGTCTTGCTCACGCTTGAGCAACCACCCCCAGCAGGGCAGGCCACGTGGGATGGACCTTCGGTTGCCCAACATCTCCGTGCTTCTGCTGATGCCGTTTGGCGCGTATTGCGCAAGGAAGGCGTCTGTTTGAACCGACAGCGGAGCTGGTGCGTGAGTACCGATCCTGAGTTTTCAGCGAAAGCGGCTGATATTGTAGGATTGTATTTGAATCCACCGGAAAATGCTTTAGTGATTTCTGTGGATGAAAAACCCAGTATTCAGGCATCGGAACGGGCGACCGGCTATGTGGAAACCGACAACGGAAAGATCGTCAGGGGTCTCAAGAGCACGTATAAGCGCCATGGCACATTGAATCTTTTTGCAGCACTGGAGGTGGCGACGGGCGCCATCCACGCCCAAATGACAAAACAAAAACGGCGAGTGGAGTTTCTGGAATTCATGGACAAGGTGATGTCCGAAGTTCCTAATGACAGAGAGATTCACGTCATTCTGGACAATTACTGCATTCATAAAAAGAACGTAACCGTTCAGTTCCCTGGATTTAAGAGGATGGATATTGGGGGTTGATTTACACGGTATAGTGCTGCGCGTTGCAAACTACACGAATTCACCGCAGAATGACGCGCTACGGGGTCCTGCCGCCTGCGGCAGCCCACAGTGCTCGCAAACTCCCATCCCCCAGTGGGACCCAGTTTGCTGCGCGCTTTAGGGCTCCCAGCCTCCGGCGTCACCCCTCCGCGCATTCTCATTTATGAGGCGGACCCTGCAGTACGAATCCCCTTTGTTGCCAAGGTCATCTCCTACTTCTGCGACTTTGAGCCGACCCTGGGTCTCATGGAAAGATACCGCATAGAGGGGCTTCTTGAGAGGTGTGGAAGGCAATGAACATTCGTGACATACAAAGAAAACTGGATGTGATCACCGATAACCTGGAAAAACTGGAGCAGTTGGCATCTAAAAGTTTCAAGGATTTCACTTCCGATTTCCGGAACATTGACTCCGTACTTCACAGGATGCAAACCTCGATCCAGGCTTTGCTGGACATAGGCAGCTATGTCATCATTCTGACTCCTGTCTACCTGAGTAGTTACGATTCAATGCGCATTACAGACCCACAGAATGCTCTTGGACCAGATGGCGAATATGTTGCGGGACGGGATGTTTCGCAAAATTCACATCCAGGAAATGGACAATCCCGTTCCTTGATATTAAAATATACGGTGGACTGAAACTTCTAAAACACGATGAGGAACGAGAGGGATACCACCATGCAGCTTCAATCTACTGTTCAGGCTTCTCTTGCAAAGGCACAGGCGGAGAACTACATGCCCCACTGGTCCCCGGATGGCTCGAAGCTTTCCTATATTTCGAATAGGGACGGTAAATTTCAGATTTATGTGATGGATCGGGACGGGGAAAATCAGCAACGGGTCACGGACGGCGCCCGCCACTGCTTTTACCCGGACTGGTCCCCTGATGGGGAAAAGATCGTTTATCAGGCCCTGGACCCGGTGGACAACGATTACGACATTTTCACGTCAAGTGTGGACGGCACGGAGACCCGGCAATTGACGGACAACAAGGTAGATGACGAGCAGCCCGTGTGGTCCCCAGACGGAAAGAAAATTCTCTATCAATCCGAGGTGGATGACGGCGAATGGGGAGGTCCTGAGGAGCTCTGGACCATAAATCCGGACGGCACGGAAAACATGCAATTGACCCGGACGCCCGAGGCATACGAGTATCAGGCAGTCTGGTCTCCGGACAGCTCGAAAATCGCCTTTGTCTCTACTCGGGACACCCAGCCCGGCGATATGTACAATCAATACGAGGTCTATGTAATGAACGGGGACGGCTCCGACCAGCGTCGCCTGACCCAGGGGCCTGACAGCTCGTACAATCCCGCGTGGTCTCCCGATGGAAAGAAAATTGCCTTCACATACGGCAGGGACGTTTCCGACATCGGGGCCATCAATGTGGATGGAGGTGACCGGACCATCCTTACCGATCTCCCCACGGACGACAAGTGGCCCGAGTGGTCCCCTGACGGGAAGAGCATCGCCTTTACAAGTGAATACCCGAATTTCCTGTTGTATGAGATGCACACCATGAATGCGGACGGCACGGGTCTTGCGACCATTCCGGAAAATCCCCTTGACGACAAGCTGCCAAAGTGGTCTCCCGATGGGACCAGGATCGCATTCCATTCCACCCGGGAAACCCATCAGGACGAGATTTACACCTGCGATCCTGACGGAAAGAACGTGGTGCGTCTTACGGGACTAGAATAGAATCACAGTCACAGGGGTATTTTCTGGAAGTACGGTTGTGTCTTCCGGAATCTCGATAAACCCATCGGCCCAGGCCATGCTTGTAATGGCTCCTGATGACTTGAATGCCGGAACAGCCTTCCCTCCCGTCACCTTTACTGTCAGGAAATGTCGCTTTCCCTGATGGGACCGGACGGTTGCGCCCAGGGGAGCCTGGATTCGGGGAGGGTGAAAGGTTGGAAGATGCGCCATCCTGCGCACCAGAGGGATGAGCAGTGTGTACGCATTCATGAGGCAGGATGTGGGATACCCCGGCATGCCCACAACCGGCGTTCCCCGAACCTCGCCGAAGAGGGTCGGTTTTCCCGGCTTTATGGCGATCCCGTGAAAGAAGACTTTTCCCATTCTCTCGATTACGTCCACCAGGAGATCCTTCTCCCCAACGGAGCTTCCCCCCGAAAAAACCATGAGATCATGGCTTTCCGCCTCTTCCAGGATGCGTTCAAGGCTTTCCAGCGAGTCATCGGCGATGTCGAAGGTTGAAGGGGCCGCTCCGTGGGCGTGGAGCAAGCTTCGGAGAGAAAATGTGTTGATATCATACACCTGTCCCGGCCCCAGAGGTCTGCCCGGCCGGATCACTTCCGGTCCGGTGGGGGCTATGGCTGTCCTCACTCTTGCGAAGACTTCCACTTTCTCAAACCCCAGGGCGGCCAGAGCTCCGACCCTGGCCGGAGAAAGCCAGGTTTCGGAAGGAAAGACGGCTGAGCTTTTCTTGATGTCTTCGCCCTTTCGAATGATGTGGCTTCCGGTCTGTATCTCCTTGAAAAAGAGGACACTTTCTCCCTCTCTTCTTGTTTCTTCAACCGGAACGACCGTATCGGCGCCGGAAGGAATCGGGGCGCCTGTGGCGATCTGAACGCAGGAACCGGGCGAGATGACAGGAGCCGCGGCATCGCCTGCATGTATCGCCGCTTCCAGCCTCAGGGATCGTGGTTTTTCACGGCTTGCTCCAGCCAGATCGGAAGCGACCGTCCCATAGCCATCCATGGCGGCCCGATCGAATGGCGGCACGTCGATCGAGGAGGCGACATCGTGGGCGAGCACAGGCATCAGGTCTTTGAGAGGACGCATTGTCTCTTGTGTCATCATGATTATTTATTTCGCGGATGTCCCCCTTTTCCCCCTTTTTCACCGGTTTTCAGCCCGATATGAGGTTTTTTTGAGAATGGGTCGTGAAAAAATAGAGGACAGCGCAATCTTGAAGGAGGGGTTTTCCGTGAGTTGTGGTGCACCGGTATCAAACAACGGCTATGCCTGGCCCCAGTATGTGCAGCCGAAGCAGTTTTGGCCGCCGCAGGATACGTGCGGATGCTGTTGCGGGTCACCCGGAGATTTGTATCAGTACGGACCCAATGAGGCGCAGCCCTGGCAGTCTTATTTTCAGTATCCCGTCAGTCCGGCTTATTTTCAACCCCCTTTTGATGGAGTAAATGGGACCCCCTTCACCCCCGGTTTCCCCCAGCGGGAATCCACCCAACCCGTAGAGGCGAAGCTGGAACCCCCCGCCGAACCTGTGGAGGCGCCCTGGTATGAGCAGCTTGAATCAAGGCTGCGCGAGGTTGCCGAGGGAGGAGAACAGGAGTATCTGGATCACTTCGATCCCCTGAGAGAGGATTTGCAGGCCGGGGCGGATGAGATTGCCGAACGGCACGAGGCAATCGAAGGGGATAGAGTGGATTCCAGAGAGGCTTATGCCCGAGGGGAGCACGGGCTTGGACAGGAGTTCCTGAATCAGGCGTGGAATGATCTGAAGGAGAATCTGGGGAATGCCGGGACTGCGATACAGACCTTCGGGGAAGGCGCGTATGATGTGCTTGTGGAGGCGCCTGTTCGGGTTCTGCGGAACGCCGCGGAGGCAGTGGCGCCGGTAGCCGCGGAGACTGTTCTTCCGATTGTAGAGCACATCGGGGACGGCATCCAGGAGATCGAGGATCGCCACACCCAGATTGAACAGGATCGGCAGGAGTCCAGGGAAGCTTACGCCGACGGTGAGCACGGAATCGTTGAGGAGACTCTGAATCAGGCCTGGAACGATGTCAAGGAGACGGCAGGAGACATAGGGACAGTTGTGACTACTACGGTGCAAGTCGCCGTTGATGTCGTCACCGCTCCGGCCAGGTTCATCCTGAACGGGGTTCAGTCGCTCTTCGGGGGGTAAGACAGCCGGGATCCCGCACATAGAGGGAAGGTTCCGTGACCCGGGCAGAGAGGCCCCGGGTCACAACTTTTGCGTCATTTGGGAGGATTGCTTGTGAGCTATTGGGTCAAGAGTTGTTTTCTTGTTGTAATGTGTCTGTGCCTCGTGGCAACGGGATGCAAGAAAGGAGATCAGCCGGTGAGCGAAAAAGCTGAGAAAACACAACCTGTCACGGAATCGAGGGAGCAGGAGACGGTGACCACCCCCTCCGGACTGAAATATGTGGATCTCGTGAAAGGGACCGGAACGGAAGCGAAATCGGGGATGACGGTCTCCGTACACTACACGGGATGGCTGGAGAACGGCACCAAGTTCGACAGCTCCGTGGATCGGGGTCAGCCTTTTGAGTTTCCCCTCGGCGCGCAACAGGTGATCAAGGGATGGGACGAAGGGGTGGCCGGGATGAAGGTCGGGGGAAAGAGAAAACTGACCATTCCATCGGACCTGGCTTACGGCAAAAGAGGCGCAGGCGGGGTCATCCCCCCTGATGCTACACTGATTTTCGAGGTGGAGCTCCTCGGAGTAAAATAGCGAAGACCGGCGCGTGGCCACTGGCGAAAGTTACCGGGCACTACTCCAGTAAGACGGCTTCCAAATAGGCAGGGATATGGCATTTCCAGCCAACAGATTCCCGAAGCTTTTCTGCGAGGGCCTGGGAAGCCTCCGGTTCGCCGTGGACAATGAATGCTTTTTTGGGTGGCCTGGTGAAACCGCCGACCCATCTGAGAATCTCCTTGTAATCGGCATGGGCCGAGAAGCTGTCTATCTTTTGGATCTGGGCTTTCACCGGCACCTCTTCCCCGTGAATCTTGATTTTCTTTGCCCCTTCGAGCATGAGTCTTCCCCTGGTTCCCTGGGCCTGAAAGCCTACGAAAAGGAGGGTGTTCTTCGGATCGGTCATCCGGTGCTTCAGATGGTGCAGAACTCGTCCCCCTGTGGCCATGCCGCTTGCCGCAATGATGACGCAGGGAGAAGTGACCTGATTGACCGCCTTTGACTCTTGCTGGGTGGAGCACCAATGAAGGTTCGAAGGCCAGATGTGGTTTCGTCCCTTGTTGTTCAAAGCCGTGGCTTCTTCGTCATAATATTCCGGGTGCCTGGCGAGGATTTCCGAGGCAGATGTGGCCATAGGCCTGTCCATGTAAACCGGGAGGATCGGGATTCTCCTTGAATCCTCCAAAATGCGCAAATCGTAGAGAAGATCCTGTGTTCGTCCGACGGCAAAGGCGGGAATGACAATGGTTCCGCCCCGTTTCACCGTCTCCGCTATGATGGAGGCCAGTGCCTCTTCTCTGTCCTCCGTGCCGTGCGCTCTGTTGCCGTAGGTGGATTCCAGCAGAATGTAATCCGCCTCAGGAACGGAAGCGGGGTCTCGCAGGATAGGGGCGCCGTAGCGGCCCAGGTCCCCGGAGAAGAGAATGGTGATGGGTGGAGACTGGTTCTTGAGGCTGATCAGTATCGTGGAGGAGCCCAGGATGTGTCCTGCATCGCGATATCGGCAAGTCACGCCCTCGGCGAGGACATATTCTTTCTCATACTCCACCGGCTTCAGGAGGGGAAGGACTTCCTGCGCCTCTTTTTCCGTATACAGGGGGAGGGCAGGGGAATGCTTGGAATACCCCTTCTTGTTGGCGAATTTGGCCTCTTCTTCCTGGAGGTGGCCCGAATCGGGGAGAACCAGGCGACAGATTTCCGTGGTGGGGGTCGTTCCCCAGATTTCACCGGAAAATCCTCCTTTACGGAGCTTCGGGAGGTAGCCCACATGGTCAATGTGGGCATGGGTCAAGAGCACTCTGTGGATGCTCTCGGGATCCGCAGGGAAAGGGTCCCAGTTGCGGCGCCGAAGCTCCTTGAGCCCCTGAAACAATCCGCAATCCACCAGGGCTCTTTCCGAATCGGTAGTGAGAAGGTACTTGGACCCGGTAACCGTCCCGGTAGCGCCCAGAAACTGGAGTGTGGCCATTTGACGCAAATGCTCCTTCGTGACCCCGACAACGAATCCCATCGAGCATCATTGACGTTATTCAAGTCGTGGGCGGGTTAGTTGCTGATCTTGGATTCATTTTCGTCATCCTGCCACGGATCTCCTATTCAGGAGAAGATCCCCCAGGGTGGACGAATTCGCCCGACGCTGGACATTTGACGCCAGATCCCCCTCGATAATACAGGAAGGAAGTAAAACAACACACCGCGAAGTCCTTGTATTACAAGCAAGGAGAGGTATGAAAGGGGGATTTTGTTTGTTTTCCGGACAGAAATTTGCCGCCAGAGTGCTTCTGTGCACGTGGCTCCTGATGTGTTTCCCGACCTTGCCCGTGGCCGGCAGAGGTGAAGCGGCCGAGCCTTCTTCGGCAAGCTCTCGCATTCGCCCTACTTTCGGCTGGTCTGAGATCCCGGTATTCGTGAAATGGGAGGGAAAGAACGCAGCCTCTTATCATATTCAATACCGGATTGAAGGCCTGACCGGATGGAGCGATTGGGTGGTGGACACCGGGGAGACCTCCGGCCTCTTTCAGCCCCCCAATTCCCGCATTACCTCCGAGACGATGAGCGGCTGGCGTATCTATTTTCGCTGTCGAGCCAGAGATTTTGCCGGAAGATGGGAAGAATGGGGAAACGGCCCCGATTCCTTCGTGGTCATAGAGAAATCGGAGGCCACATCCACAATACGCGCAACGCAACAGGGTTTCTCCCCGAATATTCTCGTTGCCTGGACAGGAAACCGTGCCACCTGTTATAACGTGCAGTATCGGGATGACCGGTCCTTTGAATGGAAGGAATGGCTTTCCTCCACCCGGAATCTTTCAGCCTCTTTCAACGGAGTTTCGGGTCACCGTTATTCCTTCAGATGCCAGGCCCGCGATCAGAGGGGCTGTTGGGAGGCCTTTTGCCTCAATGGTTCCAGGGATGTTTGGATTCAGGCGTCTGCCGCACCCCCTCCCCCACCCGCAACCCCACCCTCCTCCCCCCTGACACTCTCCACATCTCAGACTACGGTTCCACGTGGGACTCCCGCCAGGGTGGGAGAGAATGGAGTGAGGGAGACCGCGGGTTCGCCACCAAAGTCCAATGTCATGATCTGGCGAGACATGCCCTCCCTTCACAACCCGTTTGTACCCAACCCTGCCCAATTGGGCAAGTCTCCCTCATCAGCGGTGTCAACCTTGCCCCCTTCCCCACCCCCCTCCTCCCTAACTCCTCCTGCTGGAGTCGGGGAGTCCAGGGTGGAGACGCGCCCTGCCTCTCCCAGGGCCCTTGCCCCGCAGGACGAGAAGGTGGCACAGGCAGGAGGGTCGGCAGATCTTCTGGTAGATCCGAAGGACTATGGCTCAAGCCGCAGGGGAATTCTGTTCAGCAATTATCTCATAATATGGGGTGTTGTCAGAAATCAGGGCGCCCTCGAAGCCAGGGACGTGGATCTTGTATTTTATGAGGATGGGAAGGAATTCGCCCGAAAGACTATTGACAAGA
>JACPDT010000150.1 GCA_016183865.1 Armatimonadota bacterium
GATGGGTTTTTCCTCGACCATGCCGATCTTCCACATCTCGTCACTGTCTCTGCGGCGAGCGTGCGTGTCTGTAACGGCCATTTCTTGTGTTTGCTTAAGAAAACTGGCCAATGTCACATTGGGGTTTTGCTTCAACTCCTCCGCAAAAAGACGGTCATCCTCGGGGTCTGCGGAGGCGCCGAAAAAGGTGATGTCAATCCCCACAGCCTTGACACCGGCTTCTCTAAGGATTCTCAGCAACCTGGCATACACCCGTCGCGGATAGGGCGGAGGACCGAACTGACTTATGGTTTCCCTGTCTATGCAGAGAATGACAATTTGCCTGGGTGTTTTCCCAAATTGAGCGTTGTATCTTCTCTCATCGCCATTTCGAGTGCGTTGCCAGAAATCCGTAATCTTATTTTCGATCATGGTCACCGGATTGCCTGAAGCAGATAAGAAGAGCTGCTGCCCCTGGGAAAACGCCTGCAGCACCTCAAGGGCGAGGAGCAGGCAAATACTTGCCAGGCACGACAGGATCAAGGCAATGGCTCGTTCTCTCTTGTCAAGGAAGGGTTTCTTCTTCTTACGCATCGGGCGGTCCCTCCGGCCCAATGCCGATTTTGACAAACAGCCCTTCTTGTGCTATATTATATGGTAGATGACCTGCCAATAAAGGGCCCGGGGGGTTTCGGTTGCTGAGAATCGCCTGGATTGCGGAAGAGAATGCTCCTGAAGTGAAGGAAGCCGCTTTGCTTCTGGGTAGATGTCCGGCAAGGGCAGTGGCTTCCGAGCAGTCCGGAAGAATATTGCGGAAATACGATGTCCCCTTTCGCATGCTTCCTCCCACAAAACAGCCTGCGGACACGGAAGCCCGATGGCTGCGCCTGTCGAACCGAACCAAATTCGACCTTTGGATCATCCTGCTGAAACCATGTGAGCAGCTATTCCTTCCCCACTTTTCGGAACTTTCCTCTCTGAATGTTGCGCGACACGCCTCGGAGATTTCACTCATACGATCCCTCGCGTATGACCGGAAAGAATCCGCGGTAGTTGTCCATTCCAGGCAGCTCGAGCCGGTTCTGTCCGAGCTCGCAAAGACAGGCGCCCTCAGCACTCCCACCAGAAGAGAATTGCTTGAATCCGCATTGCTTCTGGTGTCGGACTATGACCGAAAACTGGCGCAGGCAGTCCACGGTGAGTCCGGCCACAGCGGTCCCCCTATAAAGGTGAGTCCTCCGTTTCTGAAGTCCTCGTATGCGGAGATCGAGAAATTCCGCGGACCTGACCTCTCCGGGATGCAGTCGGTGGATCTGGAGCTTGCCTTGCAATATATCAGGGAATTCGCGGGACCGGCGGCCGTATTGATAAGGAACTACCAGTCCTGCGGTCTTGCTGAGGCGCCCACCTTGAAAGAAGCCTTCCAAAAGGCCCTCGCGGCGGGGCGGCCTTCGGCAGGGACTCTGGCACTCAATCGCCCGGTAACCGGAGACCTGGCGCGTCTTCTGGCTGCCTGTGCCTTTCACGTGATTGTCGCCCCCACCTATGATGCCGAGGCCCTGTTCCGGCTTTGCCAAAATGAGAGCACCACGCTCTTGACAATGAAGCGCGGGAGCTCCCCCGCCCCGGAGCCGTCGCATTTGACTTCTCTGGCCAGCCGCGTTCATGTGAAGGAAAAAGACCTCCTTACCCTGTCGGGAAATCGCTTCAGGGTCGTGAGCCATAGGCAGCCTTCCCCTGCAGACTGGTACGATCTGCTCTACACGTGGAAAGTGCTGAAGCAACTGCCTGTGCGCGCCATTGTCGTTGCGCGCCACAAGGAGCTGCTTGGAGTCGGCGCCGGCCATGCCAGCAGCCTCTCCGACGTGAGGGTTGCGGTAGAGCAAGCCTCACAGCGTGCCCAGGGCGCAGTGATGGCGTCCGACACTTTCCTGCCCTTCCGCGGCGGTGTAGAGCTGGCTGGGCAATTCGGAATCAGGGCGGTCATTGAACCCGGAGGATCTATACGAGACAGAGAAGTGATCGAATCTGCGGATCGCTATAACATGGTAATGATATTCACCGGCACCGGATTGTGACCTTGGAGGAATTTGGAGAAAGGGGGAAGAATTACTCTACTCTATGAGCAAACCATCGGATAAGCAAGTCGTCATCGTGGATAATTCGGAGTTCATCAAGAAACTGCTCAAGTTTTCGGGCACTCTGAACTAGCGTACTGTTGTAAGGGGCCACGCCGGAAACCCGGGGCACCCCCACCCGGCCTCCCCCGTCAAGGGGGAGGAGAATGGGAATGCTCCCGCAGGGGGAGGAGAATGGGCTTTCATGGTCGTCATCATGGCTTGCTGCTTACTTGTTCTTACCCTCAACGGTCAGGCGAACCTTTTTGACGATTTGTCCGGCTCCTCCTAGTCCGCGTTTTGCAGGCACTACTACGACGTACAGGTTGAGGTCGGTATTGCCTACGCCTGCATTTGGCCTGATCCCCATGGAGAGAAAGGTGATGTGATCGCTCTTATAGCGATCTTTTTTCTTCTCGGGGTATTTAGTGCAGTAGTGGCGGCTGACAGTCCACCCATCCGCAAACTTGGGACTTTCCAGAGGCCCCTTGTAAACGAGGCCGGGACTCAGGTACGCCCAGCCGATCTTGTAAGGCTCAGGAGCGGTCCCCTTGACGCCGTAGTAGCCCTTGACGAGTCGGGCCTGACCCTGTTTTACGGGTATGACGAAATCGCCCGATCTTGTCTTGAAGGACTCCCCTGTCTTGGGATCCACGATGTCAATCACAAAATCGTCCTGTTTCCATGGCGCCCCGGTGGATTTGTGGCACTCTGCGCACAGCTTGCGGTCATTCATGGGTGTCCCTGGATATGCGACCGCAGGGGCCTGAGGCCGAAGGAGAAAAATCGCACCAAGGGTTGCGAAGGAAAATAAAAAAAGCCCGACTCCCGATCTCATAAATTCCACCTCTTCCTTTCAAATTTCCAGCCGTCAACAGCCGCGCCTCTGTGCCCTTGCGGCTTGATCTAAAAATTAATTTTCAACTCAGCAGTGGTTTGATTCTGGCCTGGAACGGCCACAGAACCATCCTGGCGCAAGCCGCCGACGCGATTGTAATTGACGGTAATGCTCGTATTGGCGCCGAAAGTATACGTCGTCCCAAGGGAAGGGACTCCGCGCCCCCGTCCTCCGACGTCCCCTCCACCGGGGACTGCGTCGTAGCTGGAAGTATTGATAACCGCATAGGCGCCGTTCAGGGTCAAACGGGAAGAGACAGGGTATGCCACTCCCAATGATGTTTTCTGATAGGTTTCGCCGAGATAGTAGGAAGAAAACATGTCTCTCGGTCTCATGATCCGATCATAATCGGCGCGAAGGGAAAGCTTCGAGGAAATGTCATATCGAATCTGACCGGAGAAGGACGAAAGGCCGCCGCGAGCCAGGGCATCCCCGGAAAGCGTGGGAAAAGCCGCCTCCAGACTCATGAGAGAAGTGATGCCCGACAACCCTGATGGGCCGATTTGCTGAAGATTCTCGACC
>JACPDT010000151.1:0-1332 GCA_016183865.1 Armatimonadota bacterium
GCGCCCCGAGATCGGCCCAGAGACGCGCCAAGGCGTGACGGGATTTGTGTCTCGACCCACTAAGGCATCTTCTCCAGCGCCAGCCGCAAGTTTTTGTACAGGTTCTCCTGCGGAATTCCCTCCAGTGTTTCTTTCCCCTTGTCTTTTTGACTTGCTGAGAGATAAACCACCGCCAGAAGATAGGGTGCGAGGGGATCGCCTGGATCCAGCCTCCTGGCCAGGAGTGAGCCCCCAAGGGCGTCCGGATCTCCCGGGGCCAGCTCCAGTGCCTTTTGCAAGGATGCGACCCCCTTGTCGGGCTCAGCCAATGGGTCATAATAAAGAGCTGCCAGAAGAGCATGACTGCTCCAGAGCGAAGGGTCGGCCGTGAGGGATGCCTGAAGCCTTTCCTCCGCTTCCTTCCATTTTCCTATTCTCATCTCCAGATATCCGAGAAAGGCGAGAGTCTGCCCCCGGGTATGGGGATCGGGAGAATCGGCCCCCAGAAATCTCTCCAGAATAGTTTTTCCTTCCCTGAAGTTTCCCAGATAGGTCTCGGACAGGCCGAGAAGCCTCAGCACGAAATTCCCCAGTGCGGAAGCCTTTGCAGCATCCCCGTGCCACAGATAGGCCAATTGCAGGGTGGCGCCCTGACCCTGGGCTCCCATTCCCTCCAGGAGCCTCACAACAGTCCCGATGTTTTGGAAGAAAGCATCCATTTCCGCTCTCCTGAGAGCCATGGTGGCTGTGGTAAGAAATATCTGCGGATTGGTCCTGTCAAGAGAAGCGGCCTTGCTCAGTGCCTCCAGGGCTTCCTTGTCCTCTTTCAGCAACTGATGAAGGGAAGCCTTTATGGCATAGTGCCGGGACAGGATACGATCCCTTTCCTCCTGTCGCCCATCGGCTGAAGTGATCTTCGAAGGCGCCTCAAGGAGGGCCGATATGGCAATATCGTATGCCTTGATCGCTTCCCGAGGATCTCCTGCCCGTGTATGCAGACCCGCCAGCAAGCTTTGGTACTGCCAGTCTCCAGGCGCCAGAGAGGCGGCCTTCTTCATTTCCTCCAGTGCGAGAGGGAGTTTCCCCTCCCTCTCGGAGATTCCGGAAAGGGACATATAGAGTGATGCCTGATAGGACGGATCGGCGCCCGCCGACTGAATGGCCCGCTCGTATGCCGACCTCGCCCCTGAGATGTCGCCGGTACTTGCCAGCATGGACCCCAGGACCGCCGGATAGAGGGGGTCATCAGGATTCATCTCCATGGCCTTTTGAATCCTTCGGACGGCCTCTCGAGTTCTTTTCTGTTCGAAGAGCAGTACGGCCAGACTCTGCTGGGCGAGAGCCGCGTCCTTC
>JACPDT010000151.1:1344-7584 GCA_016183865.1 Armatimonadota bacterium
CGCGTCCTTCGGATTCCAGGCCGAAAGCTCTATGGCCTTCTCCATCTCCTTTTGCGCCAGGTCCGGTCTTTTCAGCTTTTTGAGCACACCGCCCAGCATCAGGTGGTATCGCCCACCGGTTGGGATGAGGCGGATGGCCTCCTCGTAGTTCGCCCTGGCCTCTTTGAGCTTGTTTTGCCTTTCCAGCAGGAGCCCTGCACCGGCAAAACAGGAGGCCGCCATGGCAGGGGCTTCCGAACGGGACAAACCCGCAGCTCGCTTGTTGGCCAGAACGGCTTCGGCGTATTTTCCCTCCGCTTCCAGGACTGAGGACAGCTCAACCCATAGTAGATAGGAGTCCCGCTTTCTTTCAATGGCATATCTGACAGCCTTTTCTGCATCATCCCGGCGCTTTTGAACAAGGTACACACGGGCCAGGGCCAGAGCCGCCTGTTCTGTAGTCTCCTTTTCCTGAAGGGCGTTTCGGTAGGCTTCCTCAGCCCGTCCGAAATCACGGAGGGCTTCGTAGACCTGTCCAACAGTCCAATAGTAAAGGCCGTTCTTGTGGGGTGTTTTCATCCCCTCTTCCAGAGCGGCAAGGGCCTCTCTGGTCTGCCCCAACCTTGCCAGGAGACGGGATCTTTCGAGGAAATCCCACGGTGTAACCGGCGGAAGAGCCCTGCTGAGCTCGCTCGCCTGAAGCTCCTTGTATCTGGACAGCGACTTTTGGGCTTCCTTTTCCTTTCCCAGATTGAAATAGATGGAGGTCAGGACACCGTGGGCCATGAGATCCTCGGGATCCAGACGCAATGTTTTTCGGACCGTCTCTTCCGCCTTTCCCCACATGCGGGCGCTTTGGTATGCTTGGGCGAGAGTATTCATAAGGTAGGGGGCCCCGGGCTCGAGATCCGAGGCCTTCTTGTACTCATCTAAAGCTTCGGCTCGTCTTCCAAGAATATCCAGGGTCTTGCCGAGGCCCATCCTGGCCCAGGCCTGGTTCGGGTTATGGCGAAGACTGATTCGGTATTGAATGCCTGCGTCCCGAATTTTTCCTGAGGCCATGTAGAGCTGGGCCAGATCGAAATGAAAAGCCGCAAGCTGCGCCCTGGTCCCTGCCTTTCTTTTCGAAGACACAAGGAGTCGGACTGCCCTGTCCAGTTGTCCGAGATGGCGCAGCGCCCCGGCCATGTTGATCGTTGTTGAAAAGTCGCCGGGGGTTATGACCAGGGCTTCCTGATAGGCGGTAATCGCCTCTTCGTAGCGACCCAGTAAGTCCAGGACAGTCCCCAGATCACTCCATAAGCCCGATTTCGTCTCTCTGGGGGCCGGATTCCTTAATGCCTTGCGCAGGAGGCTCTCCGCTTCTCCGGGGTTTCCTGTAAGTGTCTTGAGGGTCGCCAGGGGTTGCAAGGCATGAAGATAATCGGGTTGGGTCCGGAGAACCTCTGTGATCTGCAATTCCGCATCCTCGAAATGTCCTGCATCCACGAGGTATTCGCCGAGGATCAGTTTCTCATGTATGCCTGCGTCAGGGCCCGATGCCAGGACTTCCTTCTGCAAACGGACGGCTTCCTCAAAATGGCCCTGCAGATACTGAGCCCTCGCGGCCAGCAGAAGAAATGCCGGTTTCATGGAGTCGGGCTTCTTCACCTTCCTGAGAAAGAAGTCCGCGCGGTCCCCCTTTCCCTTGTCCAATTCCCACATGGCCAGGTACTGCAGAGCCTGTGTGTCGAAGGGTTTCCTCTTGAGCGTGTGCCTGGCATAGGACCTTGATTTCATGGCCTCAGCAGGGTCATGGAAATAGGGAGGGAACGAATGGATCACGTGAAAAGCGATGTCCCGGATCCACCGCGGCTTACCCGGAACATCCGTCATTACGGCGGGGGAGGGGGGATTGCCGAACGGGATGACCGCCTCCTGGGACGGCTTCAGTTTCCCGCTCCCGAGGGCATTGGACAAGGAGACCTGTCCCTCTGCGACCTGCACGGTGGTATCTCCGTCAGGAGTCACTCTTACATCAAATTGGGTGCCCTCTACGGCCGCCGTGACCGAGGGGGTTTCCACCTGGAAATTCCGGTTCACCCGGGTGACGGTCAGCCAGATCTCCCCAATAATCAGCCGGATCAATCCCTGCTTCTTGATCTGGACTGTGCTTCCACCCCGCAGGTGCTGGCGGCTGCCGGTGGGGAAGATGAATTCACCTTTTCCTTCTCGGGAAGTTCGCAAGGTGTCTCCCTCGTAAAGGGGGAGTCCCCTGGTCGCAGGCAGCCACTCGGGGTCTCCGGAGCGCCGAACTTGCAAGTCCGTGCCCTGAAGAACATAGGCAACGGGGATTGGAGCTGGGAAGGCCGCGGCTGTCAGGAATACGACCAGGATCGAAGTGATGAGGAACTGCAAACTCGTCTTGGACAAGGGAATTCTCCTTTTCTGCAACGTCATTCCTTCACAGCAAAGACTTCCACAGAGGCCTCTTTTCCTCTGATGTCCAGAGAGCCCAGTGAAATCGCCTCAATGCCTGCGGCAGTCTTGTCATATGTGGCCTTGCTCATCAGAATCGGATACCCTTTCTCCCGTGTCAGATGCTCCAGACGGGAAGCCACATTGACCGCATCACCTATGGCGCCGTATTCCCAGCGTCGGGAGGATCCCAGCTTGCCGATCTCCACTTCTCCAGTATTGATGCCGATTCCGATCTCCAGGCTGGGAAGGGAGCGCTCCAGCCACTTTTCGTGGAGGATGGTCAAGGCCTTGCGCATCTCCAGTGCCGAGCGAAGGGCGCGCAAGGCGTGATCGGGAAGGGGGTCGGGGTCTCCGAAAATGGCCATAATGGCGTCCCCGATATACTTGTTGACAACTCCGCCGTTTCTGGCGATGATTTTCTCCATTTCTTCAAAATACTCATTCAGAAGGGTCATGAGTTGTGATGGATCAAGGGACTCAGAGAGTCCCGTGTAATTGCAGATATCGGAAAAAAGGACGGTAACCTCCCTCTTGTGCCGCCCTGCCCCCGAACCCAGGAGGGCTCGGACCACTCTTGGGGCCGCGAATGTCTCCAACAGGCCCCTTGCCCTGATGCCTTCAAGGAGGGCTGTTGCCGTCGCACAAACAATGGCTGTGAGGCCTGGGGTGATTTCCACGACAAGACCCAGCTTCTGAAAGGCCAGGGCCGCCAGGAGGAAGAGGCAAGCAGCTTCAAGACCGACACATGCGAGAGCAAGAAGGGGAGGGAGCGTCACTGCAATCGTGGATGCCACCGCCGCGCAGATCAGGGGATAGAAGAAACCGGCGCCCGGGTAGGCTCTGGCGAAGTCCACGGCAAAATCACGATTCAGGAGGGTCGAGAGTGCGCTTGCCTGGACATCCACTCCCGGCACCCTGTCGCCAATCGGGGTCTTCTGCACATCGGCAGGGTCGTCCACCGCCCCAAGAAGCACGATGCGGTCCCTGACCTTTTCAGGGGGAAACTCCTTTCGACAGATCTGATGATAGGAGATACGATCAAAGGCGTTCGGCTCGGCCCATCGAATCAGGACCGTTCTGTCGCGAGTGGAGTAAAATGGAATCGTGAGCCCCCCCATGTGAACCTTATCCTTTTCGCACGTCACAGGGCTCAGCGGGACTCCTTCATATAGAGACAGGGCTTGCAGTGCAAGAGGAAAAGCAGGTTCCTTGTTCCCCTCCTGAAGGATTTGAATTTCCCCGGCGAGCCCTCCGTTTCCGGTCCACACCTCGGGAGAGCCGAGGGCCGCCGCCTCATCACGGAGGACCTTTGTCGGCTGGATGAAGCGGTAGCCTGCCAGCTCCAATTGCCCACCAGGGACCTTTCCCTTTTCCGCTCCCAGCGCCAGGACCACATTGCCCGCTTCACGCAGACTTCTCGCGAGCTCCGCATCTTCCACGGGGAGACTTCGGGCAAAGATAAGGTCCACCACGATTACTCTGGCTCCCGCCTCTTTCAGAATCTTGAGCGCCCTGGCATGACATCTGCGGTGAAGAACCCTGGAAGTGCCGTAACGGGGTAGTCGGTCAAGACTCTCCTTATCAATGGCGGCAATCACGATGCGGGGATCCGTCCCGCGGTGCGCGTTTTTTTTAAGAACATAGCCCAGAAAGGCCTGATCCGGAATTCGGGTGAAAGGATGATCCCTGAGCACGAAAAGCACCCCGAGAGAGATCAGGAGGCTTACCAGAGTCACCACTGCGATTCTACGGGTCATACCGGTCTTATATACCAGATTTCTTCCTGAACCTCCTGCCCTTTCTTGATCCTCTTATCAACAACAGGAATGAAGTCCGGTTTCCTCCGCATCGAACCCGGAGGTGACTCGCGATTTTAGTCGGATGTGCCATCTCACGGGTCATTCCGTCCGAAGTGGTACATTCCTGGGTATAATAAGAAAATGCTGAGAGTATTGTGAAAGGTGACTGTTGTGCGAAGAATTCTGGTTTTGTCGGCTTTCCTATTGTCTTTCCTACTGCCTTTCCGGCAGGCCTTTGCCGATAGTTGGGCTCCCTTCGGAACACGTCGCTATGTTTCGCCAAGCGGATCTCATTACATTGTTGTCACTGACGACAGGGAGTACCGGCTCTATAAGCGACGACACGATGTTTCGCCTCTCAAACCCGGGGTCCAATCCGAATTCTGGACTCTGAAAGACAGTTTGCCTCCAGGCCCTGTGAGCGATCCCCACGATTTTCTAATCAAAGCCGGAAGGCTGCCTCAACGGCCACTGGATGTAGCTGTTCTGGATTCTGGGAAGGGTTTCATCTCCTTCGAAGAGTATGCCCAAATTGGGCATGGTTCAACACTCATGTTTGTGGATAGCAAGGGCAAGATAAGGTTCAAGAAATCACTTATGAATCTTTTCGGACCCATCTCCTTCGTTCGATTCTATTTCTCCTATTCGTCGGTTTCTTCGATAAGGTGGTGCGAAGGCTTTCTCGTAGACCAGGTGCAAGACCGTGTTGTTCTGGTTGCGAAGAATTATGCGATGAGATCCGTAGACCTTAATACAGGTAGAGTCTCAAAAGGTCGCCCTGAACATCTGATGGAAGCCCTTATGCACGACATAACCGATCCGGAGAAGACTCTCGCTCTTGATGTGCTCAATCACCTCAAGCCCGCGGGATTGGGGAAATTGGCTTCGAACATTTTGCGCGATGGGAGGCAGCCGATTTCCGTCCGACTGAGAGCGGCGGTTGCTCTGCACTCGTTCGGCGATTCCTCAGGAAAAAATTTGATCCTTTCTGCGATAGGGGAGAGGAAACCCTCGACTGAAAAGGAATACGCCCTCCAACATCTCCCGGATTTTCTCGGGAAAGAAGCGATTCCATACTTGCGAAACGCAATGCGCAAGCCGATCTCGGGGAATGTCTGGTGGGCTGCCATCACAGGATTCGCAAGACTGGGAAAGGAATCTGTGCCTGTTCTCTGTGAGATGCTTCTGGAAGAAAGGGAGTCTTCCGACTATCGCGGTGGGGCTGCTTATGCTCTCGGCATGATCAAGGCGCCAGAATCTGTCCCTGCGCTTCTGAAGGCAGTTGAGACGGATGATGAGTACACCGCAAATGCCGCACTCAATACGGCCATAGACATTGCAGAGAAAGACATCAAAGAAGCCCTTCTTGTTCTTCTTGAAAAGGGCACCACCCAGGATGCCAGGATTGCGATGTATTTCGAAAAATACCCGGATCATAGAGCTTTTTCAGCCCTTGAAAAAGCTCGGAAGAGGCGCCTCTAACGAGCGAACGCAATCCGCGGCAGTGATAGTCACCTTGATCCACCATCAAAAGATAATCTAACCTCACGCTGCTTGCGGTATCAAGGAAATTGAAGCTTGTAATGAGATTTCTCAATCACCCACCGGGTGCTTCTGTTTGTCAAGCTTGGGATCCACCGGGAGAGAGGGCTGCTAAGCCGCAACTCTCAACCCATTTACATAACCTGCAATCTGCGGGTGTATGGGGCTTACTCCGATTTCCCACACCAGGTTCCCTGGCGCTGAGCCGGTGACCTTAATGTAGCCTTTATGGATGGCTCTCTGGTGGCAGCTCATGCAGACGGTTGTCTCATTTTCGGGCTCATCCGTCCCGCCTTGAGAGCGGTACTCGATGTGGTGCACATGGAGGTTCCATCTGCTTCCACAGCCAGGCACTGTGCAGCGCCATCCGTCACGCTCGATTACGGCATGCTCCTTCTTCTCGTCCTCATTCTCATGGTCTCTGAGAAAGGACTCCACAAGGATCTCCAGGCATTCCGCA